>NZ_CP147251.1:3002500-3237391 GCF_017426705.2 Enterococcus sp. DIV2402
AGAACGATTGTTGCTATTCATTCTACCTTTGATTTCAACATTCCGCGAATAGGCCATTGCTCCTCGTTCAATATTAATAACATCGCCACGCTCCATCTGAATGACAGCCATTGGATAAGCTGTACCACCTGTTAATTCAAAGTTCATTGTAACGCCTCCTTAATTATGTTGCTACTTTTTTATTATAGCAGATAATATTAAGATACGTGAAAAATGGCTATACAGAAGGGTATTTCTTATCACGAAAAAAACAAAAAACACCAAAACGAACCTGTCATTTTGGTGTTTTTTTCTATTCCTCGCCGACACTTAAAATTAAGCGAATGTCGTCTTCGGTCATTTGTTGGAGTTGTGTTTCATTGCCTTGAATCACTCGTTGGAACAATTCACGTTTTTCTTGTTGCAAAGAATTCATTCGTTCTTCAATTGTTCCTTCCGCAATCATTCGCCAAACTTCAACAACCCGTTTTTGTCCAATACGATGGGCACGTCCGGCAGCTTGTTCTTCTACTGCTGGGTTCCACCACAAGTCATACAAGATGACCGTATCGGCACCGGTCAAGTTCAAGCCTGTACCACCAGCTTTTAAAGAAATCAAGAAAACGTCTTTTTCCCCTGCATTGAACGCATCCACCATTTCAATTCGTTCTTTAGGTGGTGTACTTCCTCGCAAATAAAAGGTCTCTAACCCTAATTCGTTTAATTCTTCTTCAATAATTGACAGCATGCTTGTAAATTGTGAGAACAATAAAACCCGACGATTATTTTCTTTTGCAGCTTGAATCAAATCTTTTACCTGTTCCAGTTTTCCTGAACCACCTGCATAGTCTTCAATAAATAATTTCGGATCACAACAGATTTGGCGCAGACGAGTTAACCCTGCAAGAATGCTAATTCGATTTTTCTTAAAGGTTGCTGAATCCATACTTGAAATCTCTTCGCGCATTTGACGCAAGTAAGCCAAATAAACCGTTTTTTGTTCTTCGGTTAATGCACTATAATAATTGGTTTCAATTTTTTCTGGCAAGTCTTTTAATACAGTGCGCTTATCTCGACGTAAAATAAACGGTTGAATCATTCCCGCAATTTGTTCTGTCGATAATTCTCGATAGCGCTGTTTACTTGGGAAAAAGCCTGGCATAATCATTTGGAACAATGCCCATAATTCTTCTAAATTGTTTTCAATTGGCGTCCCACTCAACGCAAAACGATGATCCACTTTTAATGAACGTAAGGCTTGGGCGGTTTTCGTGCTACTATTTTTCACCATTTGAGCTTCATCTAAAATTAAATAACCGATTTCACGTTCACGATAACTATCAATATCTTGGCGTAAACTGGCGTAAGATGTAATCCAGACATCTGCTTGTTGATTCATAATTTGTTCACGTTCGTCTTTATTTCCGCTAACGACAATCGCTCGCAAGGTAGGTGCAAATTTTTTGATTTCTTGATGCCAGTTATAAGTTAAACTCGCAGGTGCCACAATTAGCACTTGAATCGTCTGATGTTCTTCTTTTTCTGACAGCAAATAACTAATCGTTTGTAACGTTTTCCCTAAGCCCATTTCATCGGCTAAAATACCACCAAACTGGTAGTGACTTAACATTTTTAACCAACGAAAACCAGCAACTTGATATTCACGAAGTTCGGCTTGTAA
The DNA here is from genome assembly GCF_017426705.2 of Enterococcus sp. DIV2402. NCBI lineage: Bacteria > Bacillati > Bacillota > Bacilli > Lactobacillales > Enterococcaceae > Enterococcus > Candidatus Enterococcus lowellii. The sequence continues at coordinate 3,004,161 of NZ_CP147251.1, forward strand.
ATGCTGAGGCAACTCCGTATTATAAGCTTCTGGATGCGTCAAATCCGTCACCATTTTGTCAAAACCTTCACTGAAATTCGCATGATCTGCTAACTGTTGTTGAATTTGTAATCCTTGATTTAAAGGAATTTTGGCAATTCCTTTTTCCGTTTGGATATTTTCGCGTAATTGCGCTAAAATTCGACTCGTTTCTTGGAACTCTTCTGAATCTAAGGCTAAAATTTGCCCATTTTCCATAGTATAAAATTGGTCATTACGCAACAAACTTTGTAATACTTCATCAATTTCATTTTGAGCAATTCCTGAGATGTCAAAACTCACATCCAACCAAGAACCAGCTTCTCTCACTTCAATCTGTGGCTGAAACTTACGTCCATCTAAATAACGTTCGCGCAATTTTTTACCCATGCGAATGTCACCTAATTGACGTAAAAATGACAATTCACGGGTAAAGAAACGATAGAGCGCTTCGCCTTCTGGTAAAGGCTTTTGCCAACCTGTTTCTGTTCGTGAGAAATCCAAACTTTTCGCTAGCAATTCAATTCGTTGCTCTTGTTTATAATCACGTAAAACTTCGGCATGATTTTCAGGAACGAGTTGATGGGATTCGTCGGTAGAATAAACGACATCCCCATAGACATAGTCTGCCCGCATATCAATATTTCCTTGGCGTTTTTTCAAGTAGAAAACTACATGTAATTTCTCATCACTGATATAATTATATACTTCTTCTGAGATGTGAACTTCGCCAATTCTGCGTAAGAGTGGCAACACTTGTTTAAATAGAATCGATAATTCGTGCTTCGGATAAGCGATGACTGGTTTTTCTAAGCGTTTTAGTAATTGTTCCATCGTTAAATAAATATCGAAATCTTTTACACTTAACGCATACACTTGTTCATTCACAATGCCCCAACCATAATATTTATAAACAAGGTCGAAATTCTGTTCAATCCGTAGCTCAAATTGTTCTGCTACGCGTGCCAATGAAAATCGCAACGGTTGTTCCTCATCAGTAAAATGTAAGGTACGTAATTTCTCATTTTCAGTTTGTAATAAAAATGGAAATTGTATCATCTGCTCAACCACTTCGCGCGCTGATTCGACAGGCAACAAGAGATATTTCTTATCTAATTTGCCTTTCACTTGAATTCCAGCTTGACCCATTAATTGTTGAGTTTGCGCCAAATGAGAAAGACGCATTAAAAATGAATTGGTTGCCTCGTCAAAAGCCTGATGAGCAAGGGAAAAACTATTTTGCTTATTTGCTACATACAATTTTTCTTCATCATATACTTGTAAAAATTTATAAATGTTCTTAATGACGTAGCTGCGACCATTGCGTTCTCCAATTTTTAATGAAATACCTAAAACATCTAATTCATAGCGATATGGATTGGTTGGCAAACTATCTAATTGGCATTCAATTGCAAGTGGTATCGCCTTTCTTTCTGATTCATTCGCTAAACGATGAAAACCATTCGAAAACATGACAGATGGCGAAAAAGTTTCGACTTTTTGAATCTCACTTTTGGGAATCATGCGCGTTTTTCCTTCTTTACGCAAATAAAGTTCAACAGCTACTGTATGTTTGCAATAATGATGTTCTTCCCAATAAGGACACTGACAATAGTCTTCTTCTTTTGCACTAGTATCAAGGTCAATTCGATACAATTCACTCCCTAAAACTTCTGCATGCCATACTTGATTTTCTGGATCAGGAGTTACCGATAACACCCGCCCATCGTTCAGATAGGTTCTTGCTTTTTCGATGATTTTTTCTGGAATACTCCATTTCATATCATTTATTCCTCCCCACTACACCACTTGACTCTTAATATGGCTTTGACCGCTTCCATTTGTTTGGACAATTAATTGTTGTTGAATACGATCTTTTAATTCTCTGACGTGACTGATAATTCCAATCATTCGTCCTTCATTTTCAATAATTTCTAAAGCTTCCATCGCCATTTCTAGTGATTCTTCATCCAATGAACCAAATCCTTCATCGATAAAAAGTGCTTCGATGGCAATACCACCGGCACGATTTTGAATAACATCGGCTAACGACAAAGCTAAAGCTAAAGCAGCAATAAAACTTTCGCCTCCTGATAACGTATGCGCACGTCGGCTCATACCAGCATTATCATCATAGATATTAATTTCTAATCCTGTAGAACTTCGATAACTCCCCTTTTTGTTTGCTAATAAAAATTGATAACGGCCTCTTGTTAATTTACTGAGTCGTTGATTAGCAACTGCTAAAATCTCTGCTAAGAATGATTGTAACACATATCGTTCAATACTAATTTTTTCAGGATTGTCCCCATTTAACGTTTGCGAAAGTTGTTGCAATTGACTCATTTCTGCTACTTGTTCGGATGATTGCAAGGACAATGTTTGTAATTCTTGTAACAACTGACGATTGCTTTGGAGCGTTTCCTCTTGCTGGATAATTTGAGTTTGTAATGCGGTCATTTCCTGTTCGGCTAAATCATATTGTTCTTGCAAATAAGTCACATCTGGTTGTTTATCAACAATCAGACGCTCTAAATCCTGTAAACGTCTTTTAATCACCGTTACTTCTTGATGATACGATGTTAATTTTTCTTGCAGGCTTGGTAAAATCGCAATCTCTTCGTAGGCTAGGCGCATCGCTTCTTCTGAATCAAAAACACTGTCATTTAGTGCTTGTTGCAATTTTTTTTCTTGTTCGTATTTTTTTTCAGCAAGCATTTGTAATTGCTGTGTTTGTTGTTGCTGACGCTCATGTAAGCTAATAAATTCCGTCGTTAATTCTTCGCCTTGCACCTGATACTTTTCCAAGCGCTGCTGATTAGTATTTATTTGTTGTTGCAGTTCAGTGATTTCAGCTATCAATTCAGCTTGTGTCTGATAGTCCAATTGTTGTTGCAACGTTTGAATTTCTAAAGAAATAGGTTGTACAACGTGTTCAAGTTTTTGGAATTCTTGATTGACTGTCTGATACTTCGCGGTCACTTGACTCAATTCTTCCTCAATTACTTGTTGCTCATTCATTTTTTGTTCCAATCGTGCTTGTGCTTGCATCACTGTTTCTTGGAAAAGTTGCACGCGTTCACTTGGATGATCAAATTCCTCATTTAAGAGCTTCACCATTTCTTGATGCAGTCTCCTACAATTATTGTTGAGCGTTGTTTTTTGCATCATCAGCTCATGTTGTTTTTCCTGCAAGGTTTGTTGCTGATAACGAACAGTCTGGTACGCCTCTTCTTTTGCTCGTAATACTTGAGTCGTTTCTTCAACTAAGCGTTCACTTGTTGCAAGTTCGTCTTCAGATACCGTTTGTTCCTTGTGCACATGCGTTGTTGAACCGCAAACGGGACACGGTTCTCCATCAACTAGCAATAACTGCAAACGGGCAATTTGTAGCTTGGCATATTCACTCTGCTGTTGTTTAAACAACTCACGAAGTTCTGTAACATCTTCATCAAGTCTGTTTATTTTTTCTATAGTAGTGTGCATTGTTTGTTCATTTGTTTGAAGCTGCTGTTGAACGGTGGCTAATTGCTGTTGTTCCTCTTGCCAGCGTTCGACTTTAGCTGTCAATTGAACGAGCTGCAGTTCCTTTACTTGCAACACTTCTTTTTCTTCTGAAAGTGTTGAAATACGGGCTGCTTCAAGGGCAATTTGTTGATCTTGATAATCGGCAACTTGCTTTTGAAGCTCAGCTAAAACTTGCTTTTGTGCAACCTCTTTTTCTTGTAATTCTTGAACTTTTTTTGCTAAAGGCACTAAATTTTCAAGTCGTTGTTGCTCCTTTTGTTGCCTCGTTACTTGTTCTTGCAACTGATTCATAGTTGTTTTTTCGGCTTCCCAATCGGTCTGGGCGTGTTTATTTTTACTTACTAATTGCGTTAACTCTAGCAACAAGGTATCAATTGTCGCATGTTCTTTGCGACATTCGTCTAAGTTGTGCAAGAGATTTAGATGTTTTTCAACCCAAGATAAGCGGTCAACGGTTGTTTGTATCGTTGCGATTTCGGCTGTTTGTGCCTCAAGAACTGCATATTTTTCAGTTAACTCCGCTTGTTCCAGGCATAATTTTGATTGTTCTTTTCCAGTATATAAAGCTGTTTCGGCTTGCTTTTTCGTGTCTTTTGCGCGTTCAAAGTCTACCTTTAATTGCTTTTGGCGATTTACTAGTTGCTCAATAATTTCTTGCCAATCACTTAATGTTTCTTGCACAGAAACAAACGTTTTTTCTTCCTCCAGCCATTGGAACCGTGGCAATAAAGCTTCCATTTGATGGTATTTTTTGCTCAATGATTGGTCCATATTTTTTTGTTTTTGTCGGAACCATTCATTTAAGCGCTGATACAGCTCAGTACCAAATAGATTGCGCAGTAATTTTTCTTTTTCACTACTAGAAGCAATTAAAAAGTTACGAAATTCGCCTTGTGGTAACAAAATAATTTGGAAAAATTGTTTGGCATCCACATTCAATAAATCTTTGATAAACTGATCAACTTCGGTACGTTTCGTATATTGCTTTTGTTCTTGCATTTGACCGTCATAAATCGTTAGACGCACTTTAGCGGTTTGTTTTTTTGTTCCATCGCCACGTTTCTTCTGAACTTCTTGTTCTGGAGAACGCTCAATTTCATAAAAAAATCCTTGATGCTCAAAACAAAAAGTCACCGATGTTTCTTCTTCTGGCGTTGCAAACATCGAACGCATTTCTTTTCCTGAACGTAGCTGTCCAGAAGTTTCACCAAACAAAGCAAACGTCATACCGTCAAAAATGGTGGTTTTTCCTGCACCGGTTTTCCCACTAATTAAAAAGAGACCTGCTTCCTGAAAATCGCCAAAGTCCACTGATTCATGAATGAATGGACCAAAATTTTTCATTGTTAATGTTCTCGGCTGCATGTTAGTCCCTCTTTTCTGTATCTAATGCTGTTTGTAACCCTTCTGATAACCACTTGGATTGTTTTTCAGTTAGGGTCTCACCCGTTATTTCTTCAAAAAAAGTCGTGATAACTTGTTGAGGATTTTGTTCACGTTGTCGTTCAAGAAATGGCTGTGACGTTTCGCGACCATTCAATCGTTCCACACTTAAAATATATGGATAAACTTCGCGTAATTGATTCATCATATTTGGAATCACGGCCCGATCAGTTAAGGAAATTTGCCAAAACTGTTCTCGATTTAACTGTTGATAAAAGGCCGGTTGTAATAATTCATCAAACGAGGCCTCGATCGATTGGATATCACGTAAAGGTGGTAGTGCATGAAACGCAGGAATCAGTTCATCTGTATCGATAATCCAAACACCTTTTTCATCATTGATTTCTGATAAAGAAAATTTTAATGGTGAACCACTATACCGCACGTTACCTTTTGTCAATGCGTTTTTAGAATGTAAATGCCCTAAAGCAACATAATCAAATTTTTCTAATAATTCATACGGCACACTGTTTAATCCACCCACTTCAATCGGCGTTTCTGAATCCGTTCGTAAACCACCCGCAATGAAAAAATGAGTTACTAATACCTGTTTCTTCGTAGTGTCAAACAATGTCTCCATTTCAGTAATTACTCGTTTCATGGCAGCTTGAATCGTCGTTAAACGTTCATCGTCAAAATATAAGCGAGCTGCAATCGGTTCGAAGTAAGGCAAAAGGAAAAATTGGGTGTCTGCCATTTCAATAGGATGAAACGCTTCGCTCAATTGCGTATGCAAATAAAAATCAGTTTCTTTAAACCACGGTGATCCCGTCGCTAAGCGTCCACTTGAATCATGATTGCCTGAAATAGCTAACACCGGAATTTTTTTCTCAAGATTTATTTCAATCAATTTTTGATTTAACAGTTCCACAGCTTCGACACTAGGAACAGAGCGATCGTACAAATCACCCGCAATAACAATCGCATCTACGGCTTCTTCTTGTGCTAAGCGTATAATTTTGTCAATGCTATCTCGTTGATCGGCTAATAAATCGTATCCATGAAGTTTTTTCCCAATATGCCAATCGGCTGTATGTAAAAATCGCACGCATTTCACCTCTTAAAAATGTTCTTCTCATTATTATAACACTTTCTGCTCTTTGTCTCTAAAGAAAAAAGGCATCTTAGCTTTTGCTAAGATACCTTTTGGCCTATTTATTTGGTTCATAATGAAAATCTGGATTAACTTCTTTATCTAACTGATCAAACGCGTCTTGAATCCGGCGTTCTACTTCTGCTAATCCTTCGTCATTCATCTTTTTAATATCACTTAAATCAATTGGCTCACCAAAGCGAACAGTCACCCGTTTACGTTTAAATAAATCTTTTAATGTCAGTGGTCCTTGATAAACAGAAGGGACGACACGAACTTTAGCCATCTTAGCAATGACTGCCATACCACCTTTTAAAGCAGTTGAATGTCTCGTTCCACTTGGAAACATAATTAAACTCAAATCCGTATCTTTCAAAATTTTGACAGGTGTTTTAATGGCACTCGGTCCTGGTTTGTCACGTTTCACAGGAAATGCATTGGATTTCACCAAAATAAATCGTAAAACCGGATTTTTGAACAACTCTTCTTTTGCCATAAAAGCAAATTTTTTCGGTCGGGCTGCAATTGCTAAATACAAAGGATCCCACCATGTACGGTGTGGTGCAACTAAAATATAATTCTCATCGTTAGGTAGTAATTTTCTTTGCTCGTAGTGAGCATTCCCATTTACTACAAATAAAATGACGCGTATAACGCCACGCATAAATGTAAAAAACATACGCTCGTTCCTTTCATACTCATTAAATGTAGTATGCAGAAAAAAAACGCTGTTGACAAGTTTTTTCTACTCTTTAATGTAAGAAGTATCATTAACAGATTCAACTGTATATTTACCGTCTTTGTAAATAACTTTTGAAATACTTGCATTTTCAATCATTGTTGGATTAGAAGTCGGATCTAGCGCATACAACAATTTAATGATGCTATTTCCGTGGAAAACAACGAGAATATCTTTTTCGCCATTCTTTTGAGCGACTTTAATAATATCATCTGTCCCCGCAACCAAACGATCGATTACTTCCTTGCTACTTTCTGCTGGCCACCCCATTTCGGAAGCATCTTTTTTGGCATCAATATCATGCAATGCATCAGATAATAAACGAATCGAACCAATCGTATCTGTTTGCAGCATTTCTAATAATTCATCTAAAGTAATACCTGCCTCTTCTGCGGCAGCTGCTGCCATTTCCATATTAGGTTTGGCTTCGTAAGAACCAAAATTTGCTTCTCTAAATCGAGCATCTTCATTGATTGGTAACTCTTGACCGCTATGCTCTAAAATTAATTTAGCAGTTTCGCGAGCACGACCAGCATCACTACTATACACACTATCAAAGGTAATCTTCTGTTCCTTTAAGCCTTCACCCAATTTCTCAGCCACTTCAATTCCTTCAGGTGTTAACGGTGAATCCACCCAACCTTGTGAGATATCCATGGTGTTTAACATTGTTTTGCCATGGCGTGTCAAATATAAGGTGATTTCCTCTTCTTTTGGCGCACTTGATTCAGCTGAGGAAGCCGCATCTCCTCCATTTGAACATCCCATTAAACCTACTCCCACAAATCCTAAAATAACACCTAAAATTAATTTTTTCATCGTTGCTCTCCTTTCGAATGGTAAGCGTTTTCAATAATTCTCAAAAATAATTTCAGACATTCCTGCCTGAAATTATTTTATTATTTAATTGGGAACAATAGTTAAGAAATCTTCGCCTGGTAGAATTTCTGTTTGTTCCATATCTAATACATCTAGATATTCATTTGTATTCGTTACAACAACTGGCGTAATGATTGGTAAACCTGCTGCCTTGATTTTTTCAATATCAAATGTAACTAATAAATCACCCTTTTTAACAGTATCGCCTTGTTTGATGGCTGTTTCAAAGCCCTCACCTTCAAGACTAACTGTGTCCATCCCAATATGCATCAATACTTCTGCACCATCAGTCGTTGTTAAACCAACCGCATGACCTGTTGGGAATAAAGTTGTAACTGTCCCATCTGCTGGAGCAAATAATTTCCCAACAACTGGTTCTATTGCGACACCTTTTCCTAAAGCGCCAGAAGCAAATACTTGGTCAGGAACTTGAGCTAGAGGAACAATTTTCCCTTCTAATGGGCTTACTAAGACTGTACGTTCTTTAGCGATTGTTCCAGTCGCAGCTGGAGCTTTTGGTTTTGCAATTGCTGTTTCTACTGGATCATCAAAACGAAGAATATATGTTAGAATGAAGGCTAAAACGAAAGCACCGCCCATACCAATTGCAGCTGCAATCATTCCTGACATATCTTTTGTATCTTGTGGAATAAATCCTGGCAAACTCAAAACACTAACTAAACCAAATGTATAGTTGGACACATTACTAAAACCGATAAACGCTCCACCAATAGCACCCGAAATACACGCTGCGATAAATGGTTTTTTCAATGGTAGTGTAACCCCATATACTGTTGGTTCTGTAATTCCAAAAATTGCTGTAATCGTTGAAGAAAGAGCTAAACCTTTTAATTTAACGCTCTTCGTAATAAAGAAGACTGCTAATGCAGCACCACCTTGTGCTAATACAGCAGGTAGTAACATTGGTACCATCGTATCAAAACCAACTTGGCCTAAGTTCACCATCATAATTGGTACAAAGCCCCAATGCATACCGAACATAACGAATACTTGCCATAAACCACCCATGACAGCTCCTGCAACAAGTGGACTAAAGTTATAGATGCCATTGTAAGCAGAGCCTAACCAATCACCAATAATTGTACCTAAAGGACCAATTGCAATAAATGTTACAGGTGCCATAATTAAGAAAACTAATAATGGGACAGCAATAATTTGTAAGAAACTAGGAACTACTTTCTTAAAGAAGCGTTCGATATGACTTTGAACATAAACAGCTAAAATAATTGGAATAACTGATGATGTATATCCACTTAAACCTAAAATAACTGGAATACCAAAGAACGAAATACTTTCACCTGCACCTGCCAAAGCAGTAATTGATGGATGAACTAAGGCCATCGCTAAAGAAACCGCTAAAAATGGACTTGTTTTAAATTTATTAGCTGCCGTAAATGCTAAAAGAATTGGTAAATAAGTAAATAAACCATCGGCAACTGAGAACAAGATAACGTAAACACCTGATTCAGCTAGAATCCAGTTTAGAGTAACTGCTAATGTCAAGAATCCTTTTAAGACCCCTGCCCCGGCCATTGCTCCTAAGAAAGGTGTAAAAATAGAAGAAATAATATCGACAAATTGATTAAAAATATTTCCTTTTTTACCAGCTGATTCAGCAGCATCTCCGCCACCAAAATTAGCTAGTGATGTCAACTCTTGATAAACATCACTTACATGACTACCAATAACGACTTGATATTGTCCTCCACTTTGCACAACTTGAATAACATCATTGTCTTGTTTTAAACGCTCTGTATCAGCCTTTCCTTCATCTTTTAAAACAAAACGTAAACGTGTCGCACAATGAACCACACTGTTCACATTTTCTTTACCGCCAACAGCATCTAGGACGCGAGCAGCAATTTCACTATTTTTACTCATTTTCTTTCTCTCCTTTATAGTTTTTCTATGCAAAAAAACCTAGACTGAAAAAAGAGTACGAAAAAATAGCTACGTTCGTGCTCTATTTTCAATCTAGGTTTTGCCTGTCTGTCAGTAACAATCCTATAATGATTGAATGTTATTTTTTATCTGTCACCACTCGTTCAATATGAATGGTTAGATAGATTTTTTCTGATTGACCTAATGATTTTCCATAAGCTTTAATTAAATAGTCGTCAATACGCTCAACTGTTTGATATGCTTTAGGATACTTTGATTGCACTAAAGCAAATAAAAATTCATCTTGTTCATCAGACAACTCATCTTTTAAGTAACGCTGTGCAAAATATTGTAGATGCGTCACAATACGATGATAATTTAGCGATTGTGTATCAAGGGTTTTTCCAAAATAACGACTAATTATCGATAAAATATCGCGCACGATTTCCGTCATTTGCATGGTAGTCTGCATATTGTCATTCCCTTGATGGCTATTGACAATATGAAAAGCAATAAATCCTGCTTCTGTCTCGGGTAATATCGCACCTAAGTCTTGTTCGACTAAAACCAATGCTTTTTGCGCTACTGCAAATTCTTTTGGATAGAATTTTTGTGTTTCCAGCAAGAGCGGATTCGGCATTTCTATTCCTTCTTTTGATCGAACAATAGCGTAATGAATATGGTCTGTCAGCGTAATGTAAATATTATTAGATAATTCTACGTTTAAGTCAGCTTCAACCATATCAACGATTTTCTTCACAGTATCAATTTCATCACTTGGAATATCTGAGAATAATTGCTCCATTTGACGCCCCGTAAAAGAATCTTTTAACACAAATTCTTTTTGAACAAACGACAAATCAATCTCATCTCCAACTTTTTTCTTAAAAGCTAACCCACGGCCCATCAAAATGATTTCTTCTCCAGCATCATTGCTAGAAAGAACAACATTATTATTCAACACTTTATCAATAATCATGGCGACCTCTCTTTATACAACAAAAAAAACCTAGACTCCCCCTAAACAAATTCGTTTGGTTCGTTCTGGTTTTGCCTGCTTTGCAGTAACAATCCGTATCACAAAAATGATATTAACATAAGATTTAGAGAATTGCAATACAAAATGCAACCCTTTTCAATATATTTTTTTATTTATAAAAATAGCGTATAATAAACTCATTATTTTATTATAAAGGAGTCACTTGCATGTATTTAAACGAAGGCGAACGAATTGATCAATTGTACGCAGATGATATTCAAATTATTCAAAGCTCAAAAGTCTTTTCATTTTCACTTGATGCGGTTTTATTGGCCAATTTTCCAGCCATCCCCAAACGTGGAAAGATTGTTGATTTATGCGCAGGAAATGGCGCAGTTGGCTTGTTTATTAGTCGTAAAACAAACGCTCACATCTATCAAATCGAATTACAAGAAAAATTAGCCGACATGGCACAACGAAGCATTCAATTAAATCAATTGGAAGAACAAATGACCGTTTATACGATGGATTTAACAAACGCTTTAACAAAAATCAAAGGGGATTCGGTTGATCTATTAGTCTGTAATCCTCCTTATTTCAAAAATAGTGAGACAGGCATTAAAAATCCGAATCCACATTTGGCGATTGCTCGGCATGAAATTCACACCAGTTTAGATGAAGTCATCCATGTATCGAGTAAACTTTTAAAAACCAATGGACGACTCGCAATGGTTCATCGTCCTGATCGTTTTTTGGATATTATTGACAGCATGCGTCGCCATCGAATTGTTCCCAAACGAATTCAATTTGTCTATCCTAAAGTAGGTAAAGAAGCGAATATTCTATTAATCGAAGGCATAAAAGATGGCAAGCAAGATGGTTTTAAAGTCGCTCCGCCATTAATTACGTATGACCAAGATGGAAACTACAATCCTGAGACAAGGAAAATGCTGTATGGAAACTAAACATTATTTTTATGTCTTAGAATGTAAAGACCAGACCTTTTACGGTGGGTACACAACTGATTTAACGCGACGATTAGCAGAACACAACGCTGGAACGGGTGCTAAATACACTCGATTGGCTCGTCGACGTCCCTTAAAAATGATTCATGCGGAAGTCTTCGAGACTCGCAGCGAAGCAACCAAAGCCGAAGCTGCCTTTAAGAAATTATCTCGTAAACAAAAAGAAATTTATCTTAAAAACAATCCGTCGCTTTCCGTTCTAGATGAAAAAAGCGTGTCTTCAGTTCATTGAAGACACACTTTTTTATTTTACAATTCTTTTGGGTAAGAGCATCCAGATTAAACCAAAGATAAATAATAAGAGAAACAACATTATACATTCCTTCTTTCTGGCGTTTTTTTCACTAATATTCTAGCGAGAGCAACGATTATACATAAGAAACTAACGATAAAATAAAAGACAATATACGGAGAATCACTTCCTGCAATCTCTAAAATACCTTGTAAAATGAAACCATTGATTAAGATTACTATTCCGGCATGGTATAAAAAAGACAACTTTGAATGGTTAACACTTGCTACAACTATCCAGATAATTAGCCCTACGATAGGAACTATCCAGATATAGCGTAAAGCTGGTGAAACGACACCATGACTGAATTGATGATACACAACTTGAAAAATAAATAAGAAAATACTACTTATTACATAACGAATGATAGTTTTGGGAATCATTGATTTTCCTCCTATTCATAACCAAAATACACAATATCGCTAACAGAACGTTCCGAGCTTCCTTGGCCACCCACGGGCGTATTGATAACTTGTCCATTGAAATACAAGGTCGTTGAACCGCCCCCGTCTAAGTTATAGGCTGTTGTGGCACCCACTTGTTGGAATACTTCAGCTAATTGATATAAACTCAATCCTTCACTCTCATCAGTTCGGCCATCTGAGACCACTAACACATAATGGTTTTCACTAATTTGTCCAATGGCAGTTCTTGGATTACTACTCATCGACTGTCCCACTTCAGTGGCAGTATCCACCACGATTTCACTGTTTTCAATTAATGCTGGACCAAACGATAAAACCTGTTGAACACCACTATCTAATAATTCTTGTGCCGATATTTCGCCTTCATCAATAATTGATAAATCGCCATTTTCATCAATGACTAAATCTTCTTGTCCGTCAACGCCACTTTCACGATATAAATTGCCATTACGCAAGACGTAGCCGCTACTTCTAAACCCATAAAAATCACCATTAATCGCTAAAATTGCCTTATTTTCTTCGGCAATCGTCGAAGTTGCTTCCTTAATATTGCGACCATACGTATTTTGTGCCAAAGCAGTCTTCAAATAACTTGGATCAGATACTTGAATATCCACTACATAAGCTGTTGTATTATTAACAACTTGTTCATCAATCGTAAGTTGGATGTTTTCATCGGAATAACTCGTTTCAGTAATAACTGGCTCCGTTGTTTCAGTCGTTTCGTCTGTAGTGGTTGACTCACTTGCAATCTGATTGCTAGCAATCACTGTTTCAGCTTGGGGTAAAACGAACGCCTTTAATAACACATAACTGTCAGCACCTATCAAAAGCAGAATAAATATGCTGACGACTGCCATTTTTTTCTTAAACCATCGCTTCATCTCATGTCCTCCTTTAATTTGCAAAAATCATTCGCCGCTGAATAATAAAACTAGCGATAAATAAACAACTGTCAACCAGGATCTTGCTAATAAACACAGACGATATCATTGTATTAAACCAAGAAACGCCTAACCAACTAAGGAGCAATTGGGTAAGAAACAGGATGCCATATTTCCAAAACGATTGACGCATACTATGCTGCGAATGAAAAACTACGATACGATTAATTTGATAGTTATAAACTCCAGATAAAATCCGTGCAAACGAGGTCGCAAAAAGTAACGCACCAGCTGATTCTCCAACAATTAAACTTAATAGAACAAATAATGCCAAATCAACGATTGAAGACGAGAGTGACGCAAATAAAAAAGTCACAAGTGGTTTATAAATCAAGAAGGAATCTTGAATCACTCGAAAATGTGAGCCTTGGTTATTTTCTTCATAAACAGTAGTAATGGGGATGGTAGCTAACTGATACCCTTTATGAGGTAGTTCTAATAGCTGATTCATTTCATATTCGAATCGTTCTCCCGAAATCATCAATAATTCAGGAATATCATGCAATGAAAATTTTCGTAAGCCCGTTTGTGTATCTGTTAGCCAAATACCTGTTGATGCATAATACATACACGTTGTCATGCGGTTACCTAACCAGCTACGCAAAGGTGTTTGCTTCAAATAAAACTGACGAACACCTAATAAAAGTTTCCCTGAAATTGGGAGATAGTGATCAATCATTTGCTGAATGTCGGCTAGCGTATGTTGCCCATCGCTATCGGCTGTCACTAACCAACGTGCAGCGGGATAATTGTCCATAATATAGGTCATGCCATGCTTCAATGCATATCCTTTTCCATGATTCTCTGAGTAGGACAATACGGTAATGCCTAACGTTTGCATTTCTTCAAATAAAAACTGATATTTTTCACCACTTCCATCATCAACAACAACAATTGGAACAGTGCTAGCTTCTGTTAACACTCGAAGAAAAGCGAGTGTCTGTTCATCCGGTTGATAACTGGGGATCAATAAGACGGTTTCTTTCATCGGTAACTCCTCCATTCAATGTAGTGATATCTTTGATTATACGAAGTTACCTTAAAGTCACCTTAAAACAAAAAGGCCTTTTGAATGTTATTCAAAAGACCATCGCTAAAAATGGGTACGAAGAATATTTAGTCATAAAGTACTTAGAACCAGCTTTTGTTTCATTTTTTGATGAAAACAAAAAATTGAGGTCTTTGCATAAAATGCAAAAGCCCCAGTTTGTTAGCCAATTTTTTGATTGCCATAAATACTACGATTACCATTACACATAAACGCAATACCACAAACAATTAAGAAATAAGGTAAATAATTAAAACCAAATACTTCGCCACCAATTAACATGGGCGCCAACAGTGTATTCGTGGCACTACCAAAAACACTGGCATAACCCAACGCTGCGGCTAAAACTACAGGAATTCCCAAAACGGGTGCTAGAATGACTCCAAGTGAAGCACCGATTGCAAAAAGTGGCGTTACTTCGCCGCCTTGGAAGCCCGCACTCACAGTAAGTACCGTGAAGATTAATTTCAAAAGCCAGTCATAAAGTTCAATCGTTCCACCATTAAAGCTAAAACTGATGAGGTTTGTACCTAGACCTGAATAGCGGCCTTGGAAAAAGAGCACGAATAAAATACTTAAAATAATTCCCACAATCCCAATACGACGGACCGCATTCGGAATATATTTCACTAAGAAGCCTTTCGCCCATTTTAAGCTATCTGAAAATGCCCAGCCACTAAAACCAAAAGCCATTCCTAAAACAATTAATTTAAGTGCAAACCAAACATCAAAAGTAATTGGCACATCCAAGGCAACCGAAAACTTCTCTAATCCTAAAAATGCAGACGTATTGCTTGCGACAAAAGCAGCAATCATCGTTGGTAACAACGCATCATAACGCAATTTTCCAATCACTAAAACTTCCATAGCAAAAAAACTTGCCGCAATAGGTGTTTGGAACAGACCTGCAAATCCTGCCGCCATCCCGATAACAATAAACTGGCTTGCATCGACACCTTTAATTAGTTTGCCAATCCAGTGCGCAACAGTTGCCCCTACTTGAACCGCCACACCTTCACGACCTGCACTACCACCAAATAAATGTGTCAACCAAGTCCCTACAATAACAAAAGGCGTTAAACGTTTTGGAATGAGATCCTCTTCATTATGACCTACTTGAAAAATCAGACCCATTCCTTGCGAACTAGTTTTGCCATAATTCAAAAATACATAAACAAACAACATTCCAACAGGTGCTAAAAATGGAATGAGGTAAAGAAAGTGCGCCTCTCGAAATTCAGTGAGCGCAAGTAAAACTCTTCCAAAAAGCGTATCAATACCACCAACAATTAACCCAATAAAAATACTCAACAAACTAATAATTGCTACTTCTTGTTTTTTACCAGTAATTTCCATAATTTCTCTCCTCAAAAAGAAAACGCTAAGCAGCTTTCACTACTTAACGTTTTTTATTATTTACCAGCGCGTTTTAAGTAAGTACCTTCTGCTGTATTGATTTCTAATAATTCGCCTGCTTCCACGAAATCTGGCACGTTGACAACTAAACCAGTTTCCATCGTCGCTGGTTTACCAGAACCAGTTACTGTTGCACCTTTAATAGATGGTTGTGTTTCTTCAACACGTAAAACAACTGTGTTTGGCAATTGAATACCGATTACTTCTGAACCGAAGAATTGGATTTTAACTTCCATGTTTTCTAAAATGTATTTCATTTCTTCAGCAACTACTTCAGTAGGAATTTCATATTGGTCATATGTTTCTAAGTCCATGAAATATGCTGTATCTTCCATTGTATATAGATATTGTACTGTTTTTGTATCAATGTGTGCTTTTTCAAACTTTTCATCAGGACGGAAAGTTGTATCGTAAGTTGCCCCAGTACGTACGTCTCTTAGTTTCATACGCATTACTGTGTTTCCTTTACCAGGTTTGTGGTGGCTTTGATCCAATACTTTAATTAATTTACCATCTTGTACAAAAGTCATACCAGCTCTTAAATCACTTGCTGCAATCATGTTTTAACGTCTCCTTTGTTCTTAAAATCGTCCTTTTCCATTTTAGCAGAAGCCTATCAAATAAGCTAGTATTGTTAATTAAATAACAAAAAAACTCACCTTGCTATTCACAAGATGAGTGTCGTTATTCTGATTCAGTCGTTCCTTCATTCATAATTAATTTTTCATCGTAGAATTTTGAACGTTTCATGAGCTCTGATTCAAAGGTATCGTAGCCCAATTTTTCGATAATCGTTGGCTCTTTAGAAAATAGGTTTGTTCCTAGACCTAAGCGATTGCCCGAAATTTTCACGCCCAATGCAGATAAAGTCGTTGGAAACATATCCATCGCACTAAATTGGCGATTTTGATTATTAACTGTTTTTTTGTTGGTATTTAAAAATAGATTGAACACGCTTCGCTGATATTCTGGATCTAAATCATCAAAGAAGTCACTATCCATCGTTAAATGATCCCCACATAAGATGACTGTCGTATTTTCGTAGAAAGGCTGCTCTTTCATCCAAGATAAAAATGCCATCAATTGACGATCAGACTCATGAATCACATTACTGTATTGATCGCCAAATAAATCCGGCGTTTCCTCTGTGGCATAACCATCCTCAAAATGGGTATCTGCTGTTAACATCGTAAAGTTAAACGGTTCTTCTTTGGCAGATAACTCATTTAAGGTGTCTTTAGCAAAATCAAAGAGTTTATTGTCTTCATAGCCCCACCAAACATAATAATCTTCAGGAATCAATCCTTGCTCAATTGCCCAATAATAATCACGAATTTCATAATTGCCGTGTTGTTGGAAATATTTATCACGACCAGCAAATTCCGCTTTTGAACCGATTAATAAGGTTTGATTGTAACCTTCTTTATCTAATATTTCCCCTAGCGAATAGGCTCCTGGGAAATATTCGGCACTATTGGCACCAGAACCATCTGATAAACCAAAACTAGCAGATGGACGTAACGGCACGCCTGACGTTTGCGCAACCATCGAACTGGCTGTTTGGTTCGCACCAGGGACTTGCAGCATTCCTCCACCTACTTGAGTAGTATTTGAAAAGTGGATGCCTTCTGTTTCAGATAAGGATGATAAATTAGGCAACAAATTGAATTCTTGACTTCCGCCTAAATCCGTTGACATATAACTGCTTTCCATTGATTCTAAGAAGATATACACTAAATTTCGTTTTTTCTTAGGAAATTTCAATTCAACTTCTTTGGGATCAACGTAATAGTTTTCATAGATTTCAGTATTTTCGAAATAATAGGCTTTAATGTCCGCATAGCCGATTTCTTTCGCACTCATTGAAATCCCAAACACTAAGCCAAATAGGCCTAACATCCAGACTAAACGAGTAGATAACACCCGCCGACTAATCGACTTGCGTCCAAACTGCACATTGCAAGTCGTAAAGAGATACATCAGTGAAATTAATGGTGTACTCCATAAAACAGCTTCCAATAATGGTTGTAAAATAAATGCTTGGATTTGTCCTGGATCACTGCCATTTAAAGGTTGCGTCATTGCAAACACAATCTGGTCAAAACGCATATTGCCAATTCCATTCATTGCCCAACGACTACTTGAATATGCCAAAGCGCCACTAAAAATCAGCGTAGCAGACAATAAAAAAGCCAACCAATTCCGACGGGTTAACGTATATGTCTTCTGAATTCGATTCGAGCGTACCAAATGAAAAAAATATCCCATGATACTCGCAATGCTAAAAACTGTCGCTCCAACTATTAGGGCACTCGCAGGTAATCCGGTCAAAGGAAGAAAAATATTGCCCCAATCCCAAGAGATGCTCGCTTGATTATAGAAGAAAAAAATAGATGAAAGATAAATAAATGCTATATAGAGACCGCTTAAACGACGTGCTTTTTTCGTTTCAGGTGCATACTTGATAACAAATGCTACTAAAATAATCAATCCAATCAGCATGTAAGATCCTCCTTTGATTATTCTCTTACCTTTCATTATAACATAGGCGTTAGATTAGAAGCATTTTTGTAACGAAAATTTAAAGTTAACTCAAGTAAAGCTTGATTAAATAGGGCTAGTTATTAAGAAAGTTAAAACTTTCAGCCTAAAACGTTGCATCAGAAAGCGTAGCTGATGGTCGCCACGAAAAAGAGTGCTAGTCAGTAATTACGTTTACATAAAATACAAACATAAAAAAAACTTTGAATCTGCTACGATTCAAAGCTTTTTTATGTTTAAAGTCTCAACGCCAACATATTGGTAGTCAAACCAGCTGCTGTTCCTAAAAGTACAACCATATCTCCTGATTGTACGCGCCCTTCATCCAAAGCTTGACATAAAGCAAAAGGAATTGACACGGAGACCATATTGCCATAATCATCCACTAAATCAATATACTGTTTGCGTTGAATCCCTAATTTTTTCATTAGTAACGGCATCGCTCGACTTGCTTGATGTGGAATGACTTGGTCAATCTCTGGTAATTGTAACCCACTTTTCTCTAAGAATTCTTGGAACATCGCGGGTAATTTTTTGATAGTTAACGAAAGAATTTTAGGTCCTTGCATATCAAACATGTATTCCTCTTTCGTTGCTTCGGTATAAAATTTTGGATGAAAATTCGTTAACCCGCCACGAATTTCTGTGGCATGGGCTCCTTCTGACCAAGTACGCTGCAAACTATAGAGAATGCCTTTCTCTTCGGTCGTTTGCGTAATAATCATCGCAGCAGCGCCATCACTAAACAATTCATAACTTTCTTTTTGCTTAGGATTTAAACCTAAAGAACCTGTTTCGCTTGCAACAATTAATACTGTTTTGTACCGACCAGCTTCAATTAAATAAGAAACCATATCTAGTGCTGTTACAAAACTAGTACAAGTCGTATTGATGTCCATTGCTGGAATGTCTAATCCTTGTGCTAGTTGTTCATGAATCAATGCGGCAGTACACGGAATTGGTTGAATCCCTACTGCACTTGCTGCAACAATGCAGTCAATGTCGTCGATTGTACAATCGGCTTTTTTCAACGCACGTTCGCTTGCTTCAACTGCTAAACGTAACTGAGTTTCTTCTCCAGAAATTCGATAACGTGTTTGGTCTTCAAAATGTACGGTTTGTTCTGGTAAGCTTGTGCCATACCCTTTAATTTCCACATGATTCATCTTTTCACCTCATTTAAAATTTACGTGCCACTCGTTTTAATTTCACTTGCGGATTCCATTCATACGCATTGAATGTTAGTTGAGGGCAATTAAATTCTAAGTCTTCTGCTAATTTTTCAAATTCTTGAATGACTTGTCGCTTTTGTTGTTCAGTTAATTGATTGCTGGCAATTTCAACATGCGTCGGTTGGTGTTGAGTCACTTGATAATCACGAATATCAGGTACAAACAATAGGCAACGTCGAATAAAATCTGGAAAAACCGAAATCGTCGTGCCATTTTTCCCTTCAAAAAGGAAAATATCATCCGATCGTCCTTCAATTTTTTCGATACGTTGGTATACTGAACCACAAGGACATTTTTCTTTGGATTCTACTAAAATGTCATTTAAACGATAGCGAATAATCGGTTGTGACGTTCGTTTAAAATCCGTCACAATCGGATAAAAGCGTTTCTCATCTAAATATTCTTTTTCAATAAAAACAATATCCTCGTTTAAATGTAACTGACCATATTCGCAAGTACAACCTAAAAAACCTTCCGTGCATTGATAAATTTGATGAATGACTGGTAATTGAAAGATTTTTTCCAAATATCGCTGATCGGTTGCTTCCAATATTTCCGCAACTGAAATCACTTGTTGCACGTCCATTTTCAAGTGATGTTCTTCTATTGCTTTAGCTAAAGCGACCAGCATCGATGCAGGGGCTATTAAAATCGTCGGCTGATATTCATTTAAACGAGAGACATGTTCTTCTATCGGTTGATAGGTATCAAAATAAGCCAATTCTATCACAGGTGAATTGATACTTTGATACAATTGATTATCTGCTCTTAGAAAAAAAGCGAGTTTATGTCCGACTAACTTGCCTTTTGGTAGCATTTTCCCTAAAATCGTTCCTGCCCACAAGGCTTGCTCTTCTTCTGTCGTTATAAATATTCCACGATGGCCAGAAGTTCCTGAAGACAAACCAATCGAAATCCCTTGATAATTTTCATTAAATTCTCGATTTTTTTCGCTGGCTAATGCAAAAGCCATGGCTTCTTCTTTTTTGACACCTTTTGTATTTAACTCGTCAAAATGTGCCATCATAAATGTTTTATCCATCAAAGGCCATGTTGCCTCCTCTGGCAAGGAACGATAATAAGGCGAATGTGTGCGCATATACGCAGATTGTTTTTGCAGTTCTTTTTCTTGATACCGTTCTAACGCTTGTCTATTTTTAAAACGTCGGAGCCAGCGCGCTTGAATAAAAGGCAGCAGCATTTTTAATTTATTCATGCCAACACTTCCTTAATACGCTGTGTAGCATCATGACTAACTACCACTTGAATACCATCTGCTTGAATTTTTTGTAAAAGCGCACAGCTTTGGCGATAAGCACGCATATTATGTTGAATCAAACGTGGTATCGGTTTTAATTGCTCTGTTTTTGATAATAAATCCATCCCCCAACAAATATCCGCAGCTAAAAACAGATTTTTCTCAGGTAAAAATAAACAGCCTTGCCCAACCGCATGCCCATCAAACGAAGACAATAACAAACTACCGTCTCCAAACAAATCCGCAACAGCATGATAAGGAAATTGCGAATCGTGTTGATTAGGTAATACATGGATCACACGTTCTTCAAAATCATTCGGTAGAAATTCGTTAAAAATTAAATCTTTGACCGTTGCTTTTTTAAAATTGCGGTAGACTGCTTCTGTGGTGATAAATGTCGCCTTCGGAAATTGTTTAGCACCACCAATATGATCGGGATGCAAATGCGATAATATCACCCAGCGAATAGCTGAAGGTTCAACGCCTTTTTGACGCAGTTGCTGATCAATCATCTCGTCAAAGGAGACTTGAATAGGATTGATTTTACGATACAACAGATATTTGAACTGGTTTTGATACAAAGCAGTTGAATAGCCAGTATCATAAAGAATATACCCTTGTGTGCGATGCTTTATTAAAAAAACACCTGCTGGGAAAACGCGTGTTTCTTTGGGTGCCTGCTTAAACATCCAATGCAAATGATTTGTACAAGAACCACAAGCAAAGTAACTAATTTCCTCGATAATGGGCTGCATATTTTCTAATCCCCTCACTAATCGTCATTTTCGGTTGATACCCTAACTCTCTTTGTGCACGTTCAATTGATAATGTCTGGCTATAACGCAATAAGAAAATGGTATATTTGGTAAATAATGGTTCTTTCGTAATGCCTAACCAACGATACACTTTTTCAAAGCTAGCTGATAATCCATACATGAGCGGAAAACTCAATGAAAGATATTTCTGTTCCAAGGCTAATTCTACTAATAGTTCATCCAAAATTGACTTAAACGGCCGTGGCTCACCGTTCGTAATATTATAGACTTGGCCAATAGCTAACGGATTCTCCAAACTTAAACGAATTGCTAAAGCGACATTTTCAACGCATGTCACATCGACCAACTGTTGCCCGTCATTAAATAAAGGCATGCCTATTTTCCGATGAACCCGCAATAAGCGAGGAATAATACTGGTATCACCAATTCCAAACAGACCTCTAGGACGCAAAACAACGGTTGGAACATGACGGTATTGTTTTATTTTAGCTTCGGCCAATAACTTACTTTTAATGTAAAAATTCAATTCATTGGTATGAGGTGCTTCATCTTCTCGTAAATCAAGTTGATCTTTACCTGCCGCATAAATGCTAGGTGATGAAATGAAGACTACTTTTTGAATTTGATGTTGTTCACATGACTTTAAAACATTTTCGGTGCCTAAAACATTGGTTTCATAGAAGTCTTGCCATTTCCCCCAAACTGTGGATAACGCACCTGCATGGATGACGGCATCGACACCGACAAGTGCTTGTTCAATTTCTTCATATTGAACAAAATCACCTTTTACAAAAGTTACTTTGGATTGCTCCAATGTTTGTCCCACTGCTTCATTTCTGCCAAAAGCAATCACCTCATATTGATGCTCAACTAATTCTTCAACGACATATTTTCCTAAAAAACCTGTTGCTCCAGTTACTAATACTTTCATTTTTGCTCACCTTCTTTTAGGCGTTGAATTTCATCCTTCAAACATTGACTTGGATGGTAGTTCTGCCATTGTT
Source organism: Enterococcus sp. DIV2402 (assembly GCF_017426705.2). Classification (NCBI taxonomy): domain Bacteria; kingdom Bacillati; phylum Bacillota; class Bacilli; order Lactobacillales; family Enterococcaceae; genus Enterococcus; species Candidatus Enterococcus lowellii. The sequence continues at coordinate 3,026,703 of NZ_CP147251.1, forward strand.
GACTAATTTGCGCTAATGCCGACCATTCGCGCGTCACTAAACGTTGGAATCGCTCATGAATTTGTCGCTTATTTTTCCGATTAGCAACCTCTGCAATACCCGCAAGTTCTGCACGTACAGCATAATCAAATTGATCATAGTCATGAGGCAATATTAAGGCTGGACGCTGATATTTGATGCAGTTATATAAAATTCCGGCACCGCCATGATGAACCACGTATTGGACATGAGGCAGGACTTCTTCGTAAGGTAAATAACTATAGACGGAAACATTCTCACATAATTGTTGTACGTGTTCTTCGCGATCATCACCGGCGGAAATCAGAAAATGAAACTGTGGATACTTGACGGCAAGTTCACAAATCAAGTTTGTTAAATGGTCCTTCCCCCATAACAAATGCGTGCCATTGGTTACTAACACATACATTTTTGATTCAAAAGAAAGACTCTTCTCTTCAAGTGAAGAACAACATGGTCCTGCCCACTTAAATTGCACCGGAAAATCCTCACGAAACTCTAATTCTTTCATTCCCAAACCTAAAATCGAATACGGAGAATAAATCGTTTCTTCGCCTTGGTGATACAAATGAAAATCATAAGGTTTTAACTGCTTTCTTAATAACCACACGACTAGTCGTTTAAATGAACGAACCGCCTTTCGACCAACCCAATCACGAACCATTCCCAGCTTTGTGTTAGCTGGATACCAACCACCTAGATAACTAGGTGTCGTACGCTGACTCTCAATAGCAAAAGGCGTTGGAATCGTCGTAATCCAAGGAATATTTAATTGATTACAGACAATGCCCGCAGGTACTGCCACAAAATCAGCCACCACAATATCCGTTTGATGTACTTGAAAAGCTTTCTTTAAAAAAGTCATTACTTCAGGAATCAGTTCAAGGTTTTGCTTTAATTGTTGATACATGCCGTAGGAACTAATTTGTTTGTCCGTATTAGCGATTCGTTCCATTTTAGAAGGATCCTCGGGAAACAAAGGAATTACCGTAAAGCCTAATTTTTCTGCTATTGCTACTTTATTCGCACCAGTAAATACGCGAATTTCATAGCTATCATCATCTAATAAAGGGCGCGCAAGCTCTAATAGCGGATAAAGATGACCGCTAAACGGAACTGCCACTAAATCAACTTTAATTTTGGATAATGTCATCAAGCACCTCCTTGACTGCTGGTGATAATAAATACTCATGATGGCCACATGCGACCTCGTTTGTTGGTTGATTAAAATCAAGAAATCGTGAATAATAATCGGTTTTCCCTTTGACTATCCACCCCTTTTCTCGTAAAGATAATTTTTGCAAAGATACAGGACCTAATGCCACTATTTTCAATGTAGGCTTAATAGTCATATGCGTTAAAACTTGAGTTAACATGTTCAATCCCGAACTTTGCGTCACTAAAATAATCTCGTCTAATTCAAATAAAGGTTGCAAATGACGAATCAACTCCTTATGAAATACCCGATTGCTCAAGGTATGACCATAATAATGAATATTGCTTATACTCGCTTGGAACAACGACGGAAATTCCGTTTGTTGATAGTCAAAGTCTTGATTATATGGGAAATTAGAAGGGATAATTTGATACCCAAATGATTGAAAATACGCTAAAAACTGTTGTTGCTCAATCGTCAATGACGCATGTTGATAATGACTACTTCCACTTAATAAAATCACGCTACGCGAAGTGGTCAGTAACGTTCGATTAACGTCTAGCTGTTGTAAGGCTGTCAAATACTGCTTAAAATTAAACATAACGAATTTTCCCATCCGTGACTTTAATTTTTTTATTGCGCCACTGAATAATCGGAGGCGTGACTAACGTATATATGAAGAGAAAGGGTAAAAAAATGTCATTTAACACTTCATAGCCGATAACAGATAGAGATTCCTTTCCTTCAAAAAACTGATTTCGATAGGTTCGTAGTAAGATTGCTTTTAAACTAAATAATCCCAACGTTCCCACGATATATTGCCAGCCTAGAAATATGCTTATCAGCAACAACAGCCCAGGTAAAAAAGAAGGGACAATGATTAAGAAAAACAACGCCACTGACGGAAACGTTTTGATATAAATTGATGCAAACAGCAGCCAACGCTTCATCAATAAGACATATTTTTTCGGTTGCAACACTGTATTGCGCACGTTGCATGGTATTTGGCTTTGAATAATGCGCACGTTATTTTTTGCTAAAAAAGCAGCTACAGCCAAATCATCACATAACTCATATTGAATTTTTTCAAAGACAGCTAACCGCTGAAAAAGTTCCGTTCGACTAATATAAAACATCCCATTAATTGTTTGATTCGCCTTGACCTCTGCCATCGGGAAATACGTTAACAGCGAATTACTATTAACAAAGGCAGCCACTAGTTTAGACCATAACCCAGTCTGTCCGAAATTATAGGGAATGCCTGTCACAATAAAATCTTCTGTGACTTTTTCATAATGACTCATTTCATTTAGACGTACACGATTAAACACCGAATCGTCATCCAACACCATAAAATATGGCGTCGTAATCTCATTCATCACTTGCTTAAGCTTATAAACTTTCGGATTGACTTCTTGTGGCACATCTTCTAGCAAAACAATCGTGACACGTTTGGCATAGTCTGGTTCTTGCAGAATGTTTTGTGTCACTTCTTGAGCAACGACATCGCTTTTATCGACTAACCACATAAACAGCATTTCTGTCGTTTGTTCCAAATTCCCCCGCAAATCTTCGGCTAAACGAGGATCCCCTGATAAAATCGGTTGTAAGACAGTGTACTCGCGTTCATCAATCGCTCCATCATTCCTTGGCTTCGTATAACGTTTTGCTAATAACCAACGTAAGCAAAAAAAGAAGACAAAGCTAATACTTAACCCATAAAAAAGATACATTCACATCCGCCCCTGTTTGATATAATTTCCAACTATTTTCAAACGCAATTTTATCGGCAAACAACGTATCAGCTGCGTCATCCACCAATTGCGATAGCCAATAATTTGATGGTTTTTATTTTTTGTTAACACTTTTTCAATAACCTCTGCCACTTTTTCTGGTGCCATTTGAAAGTTATTCTTTTGGAATGCTATTTGCATTTTCCCTTGAAAAAAGGCTGTTTTAGTTGGTCCAGGACAAACCGTTAGAACTTGGACATGAGGATACGCCCGTAATTCTTCAGATAACCCCAAAGAAAAATGCCACAAAGCAGCTTTACTAGCTCCGTAACTTGTTAAAAATGGATGAACATAAAAAGCTGCTGTAGAACAGACATTTACAATTGTACCACTTTTTTGTTGAACAAATTGCTGGGCATAACCTTTTGAAAGAATCATCGGCGCTAAAAAATTCGTTTCAATTTCAGCTAATTCTTGTGCCAAAGATAATTCTTGAAAGTCACCAACTTCACCCACGCCAGCACAATTAATTAAATAATCAATTTTATAACGTGCTGGAATTTTTTGAACTGCTGCTAAATCCGTCAAGTCTAGTGGAATAAGTTGATTTTTACCTGGTAATTTTTGTGCTAGATGCTGTAGTTTTTCTTGATTTCGTCCAACTAATAATAAACAAACATCTTGAGATGCGAATCGTTCCACTACTGCTTGACCAATTCCCGAAGAGGCACCTGTTATCAAAATCGTTTTCACTGATTGGCCTCCTTTAGATTTGTTTCTACTATAATTATCGCAAAAAAAGAGAACGCATTCAAATATAGCGAATAAAAAAACAAAAAAGAACTCCCTACTCAATGAGTAAGGAGTCAGTATTCATTAAAATGCAGGAACTAATGTATCGCTATGATCATCTTCTAAGAATGAACGTACTTCATCACTAGTCATCGCTTTTTTCAATGCTTGAATTTTTTCTGAATCTTGATTGTCTTCACGAGCAACTAATTGAATGGTAAAACGTTGATCGATATTTTTTTCTAAGAACAAGGCATCCGCTGGTTTCAAACCAATTTTTGCAATGTATGTTGGGTAGTTATACACTAATGAAACATTTGGTTCACTGTATGCTTCTGCTAGATTCAATAAATCTACTTGTAACCATTCAAAGTTTTTAGGATTTTCTTCCACATCTTTGATTGTTCCATTCACACCAACGCCATCTTTTAATTTGATTAAGCCTTGTTCTTCTAAAATCGCTAACGCACGACCTTCATTTGACGCATCATTCGGAATAGCAACTTTTGTGCCAGCAGGAATTTCATCAATTGTTTTGTAATCTTTAGAATAAAAACCAACTTTTGCATCATAAATTGGTTGAATCGCAACTAAATTAGTGCCTTTTTCACTGTTATATTTTTCCATAAATGGTTTGTGTTGTGCAAAACTAGCATCTGCTTCTTCGCTGCTAACCATATCATTGTAAGCAACATTATCGTTTACTTGAACTAGTTCAATTTCCCAACCATCTTCTTTTGCAACTTCAGCTGCAACTTTGACAACATCTGTCATTGGAGGAGCTTGAGACGCAACTTTAATCACTTTATCTGTTTTATCTACACTACTACTGCTGCTTTCAGTTTCCCCGTTTGATCCACAAGCAGCTAAAGTAACTACCGCTAATAATGATAAAGCTCCGATGTACATTTTCTTCATTTCTTCTCCTACTTTCTTTTATCTAATTTGCGGGCAATAAAATTTCCCAGCATTTGAATAATAAATACGATGACAACCATCACGACGATTGCAAAGTACATAATTCCGGTTTGATAACTTTGGTACCCATAACGAATGGCAAAATCTCCGACACCTCCACCGCCAACAATCCCCATGACAGTGGAATAAGAGACCATGCTGACAGCAGCCGTTGTATACGCGAGTACAATGCCGCTTCTAGCTTCAACCAATAAAAAATGCCAAATATATTGCCATTTAGATGTTCCCAATGAATCAGCCAATAAACGAATTTCTTCAGGAACATCTAATAATACTTGCTCAACTAAGCGAGCAAAAATTGCGACAGCAACAATACTTAGTGGTAGTGATGCAGGGACCGGACCAAATGCCCGACCAATAATAAAACGCGTCACTGGAATCAAGGTAATCACAAATAATAAATATGGAAATGAGCGCACAAGGGTAATTAAAAAGTTTAATACCCAATAACTAGCTGGTTGACTTCCTTTGATATTCGGATTAGATAAGAATAAAGCTACTCCCAATGGTAACCCAAATAACAAACATGAGGACATTGAAATTCCCATCATCGTTCCTGTTTGTTTCAATGATAGGATAAATTCTGGTAAATAATACTGAATATTTTCTATGAGTGTCATTGCGCGAGCCTCCTTTTTACTTTTTCTAAGTAAGGAGTATCGTTTTTACCTAATTGTGTTGGTTGATTATCCACAATTCCTAAGAGATGACTGTCTTCCATTACCAACACGCGTTCACATAATTTCTTAACCGTATCCAATTCATGACTAACAAAGAAAATCGTTACTGGAAATTCTTCATGGATACGTTGTAACAAGCGAATTACATCATCGGTGTTTTCCTCATCTAATGAACTGGTTGCTTCATCACACAATAAAACATCTGGATTGCGCGTTAAGGCTCGCGCTAATGCTACGCGTTGTTTCTCGCCTCCAGAAAGCTGTACCGGATAGCTGTCTGCTTTATGACTAATCCCCACAAAACTCAATAACTCAACGACTTTGGCCTCATCTTTTTTGCCGATTAATTTCAAGGGCAACGCAACGTTTTCTTTAACCGTTAAATTATTCAATAAATTATATTGTTGAAAAACCATGCCAATTTTTTGTTTTTGTTGCTGAATGGCTTTTTTAGAAAGTTTACTAACGTCTTTATCTGCCAAAAATAATTTACCTTGGCTTGGTGTTTCTAATAAATTTAATAAACGAAGTAATGTTGATTTCCCCGAACCACTTTTGCCAACAACTCCGATAATTTCACCTTGTCCAACTGAAAATGAAATATCTTGTAAGGCTGTCGTATCTTGATAACGTTTTGATACCTGCTCTAGTCTATACATGACAGCCCCCTAACCCACTAACAGATTTAATAAATCTTCATTGGTGAAGTTTAAAATATATTCTGAGACAGTCACTTGTTTTAAAGCAGCTGCTAATTCTTCATACTTAAAAACCGTTCCTAACAAGATTTTTTCCAAGTCGGTGGTATCTTTGGTTCCAAAATAATCACCAAAAAATTGAATGGCTGAAATGCGGCCTTTTTCTGTCGATAAATGAATGTCCACAATGCCCACGCCTGGTATCCGTGTACGGCGGTTGAATTCAAACTTTGGTGCTTCACCATAAACCCACTCATCATTTGCATAACGCTCATCAAATAATTGTTGGATGGCGACTTTATCGGCTTCGCTTAAAACAAATTGTTTCTCTTGAACGGCAGCTAGTGTATCCACGTCATAAATATGGCAAATTAGCGCATCACGAAATTCTGGTGTGGTTAATTGTTGATATTGTTCATCTAAGAATGGTTTAACATTGGTTACACTTTTACGAACCGATTTAGTTGCTTTGGATTCAATTTTTTCTTTTGAAACAGTCAAAATTTTGTCCAATACCGATAAATCGACATCATACATTAAGGTTCCATGTGAGTACGTCCGTCCATGACGAGTGTACATTGCATTTCCAGAAAACTTCATCCCATTAATATACAAATCATTCCGACCACCCACTGTCGCATCCTTTGCGCCCATTGATTGAAGCGCATGCAAAATAGGTGTGGTTACACCGCGATAATCACCAAATGTCGTGTCATCTTTTTTTGTTACAAAACTAAAACTCATATTGCCTAAGTCATCATACACAGCCCCACCACCAGAAATACGACGGGTTAAGGTAATGTCATGTTGACGTAAATAATTAAAATCAATCTCTTCGTACGCATTTTGATTGCGTCCGATTATAACACAAGGTTTTTGTATGTATAACAGAAGGAGTGGTTCTGTTACATCCGCAGTGTTCATCAAATGCTCTTCTGTTGCTAAATTCCAACGAATATCACTGCTCTCCATGATATAATAACGCATAAGCAAAACACCTTTACTTTCTTATGATTTTATTTCTCATTCTATAATCCCTTTAAAATTAAAAATAAGCAAGAATTATGCTCACAATTTTCTGTATCTATTTCACTAAAATACTGTATCACTATCGACAAAAAAAGAAGCGAACTAATTCGCTTCTTTTTGTCGACCATTGGCAATCCATAAAATACCAATAATCCCCAGATGTAATAAAAAAAATAGACAGATGAACTCAAATTTTTTCATCGTCCAATGCGCAAAAATCACTTCTAACACGTACAACGGATTGGTAAAAAAATGCACTGAATGTAGGCGTGGCGCAAATCTTCCAGCGTACATCGCCATAGAAGATAACCAACAAATCACAGGGACAGCACCGATAATCACCCATTTAGATAACTGAAATTTTTCTTTGACTAATGCCATTAATGCGAAAAACTCCATGAATCCCCAATAAATATAAGCAAAAATAACTAAAAACAAAATTAGAATTAATCCCCAACCGCGAATCGTTTCCAAGCTCATTCCTGTTAAATTATTGTATAAGCCTAATAAATCAGCATGAACAATATCCGTTACTAAATAAGGAATATTAGGGAAAAACAACAGCCATAAAAAACCAAATAACAGTTGTACGTAGCCATTTTTCATACGTTGCACTTGAAAAGCACATTCAATCGGCAGATAAGCTAAAAAAGTATTTAACACAAGAAAATCAAAATGTGTTTCCCAAGTAACGATTAGCGTGCCCAAGGTAATCAAACGGATTAGCCAAGTATAAATAAGCCACCCCTCCTTTTATCTTTCCTTCTATTGTAATCTAATTCCTGAAAAATAAAAAACCAGTTCGTACTGTTTTAACAAAATTTTAGGGGACTATTGTTTATTTGATCAAATATATTTACCATAGCCTCGCCATTCGCCTAAAGCAACATAAGCAAAACTGCCATCTATTCTTTTTTGTTTTCCCCAAACATAGCCTTCAGCTAATTGAATGCTTTCAATGAGCACGCATTCCCCTTTTTTCAACAAAGCTAGCGAGGCAGCGTTGGTACTAGCTGCTTTTCGTAAATAAACATCTGTCGAAAATTCGAATTGATTGCTAGGCTTGCTTGCAGACGTTTCACCAAAGAAAAAGGACCACTCGCCTTTAACTAAGCGGCTAAGATCTAGCTCACCAGCATAGCCCTGTAACATTCCTGCTGAAGTGTATTGATGCAGATGATAGGCGTTGGTAGCAGTCGGATTGGCACCTGTATATTGTCCATTATTTTGACCATATGTTGGTACCCAGAGACCGTCAAACTTGCTGACGTTTAAATTAAACTGCTGATACAAATGATTGGCAACATAAACACCAACTTTTTTGGCACCTAATTGCTTCAATTTCGCCCGATAACGTTCGCACCCCTCGCGCATATTCGCCATTGATTGCTCTTCGACATCCATCCACCAAAAAACCGGCTGAAATGCCTTGGCACGTTGATAAAAATCGGACGCTTCCTGTTCCATATCATTCAATGAAGTCCCTCGAACCCACGCATAGACAGCGGTTGGTATCCCACGTTTTTGAAACTCGCGTAAATGAGTTTGATAATGTTTATCGACATAATTCGAGCCATATTGCACCCGAATAATCACACCTGCAATTTGTTTTGCCAACTGATCGTAATTCATTTGACTAGGTAGCTGCCATTCACTAATATCTAAAATAATTGGTTTTGGAATCATTCTCATCCTCCTTTATAAAAAGCGAGGAGTTTTCACCCCTCGCTTACCTTTTTAAAACAAGATGGTTTCAATTGTTTCGACGTATTTGGCACTGGTCGCTTCTTGATACAAACCAAGACCATCTTTTTCAAATAAATTTAATTCAGTAAATTGTTGCATTGCAGCTTTCACTTGCGCTTCTGTTAAGTCTTCTGCCGCAACTGTGGGGATTAATTTGTGTGCTTTGCCTTCACTATTGGTAAATGTTAAATGTAATTTTTTCATCTCATCTTCCTCCTATTTATTATACTCGTATTCAACTGTTTCAATCACCGTATCAAGTGTTACCGTATCTGGTGCCAGACTAGCCACTACATCACCTAAAGCTAAGACTTGCGCCTCAGTCGGATCAGCAATCACATTCGCAAAATTTTGCTTTAGTGTTTTGTCCTCTCCCTCTTGGGTAAATTGAACAGTTAATTTTGTTTGACTATGTGTTTTCATAAAAACAACCTCCTTGAATTTTGGTAGTAAGTTGCGCGCCTTACACTTCTATAAACGGAAATCGTCAAACGAATGTCACACCTTTTTGAAAAATAATTTAAAGTTCTCACGAAAATATTTTCGATATCGACTACGACTTTGACGCGATAGCTTTTCATCGGTCAATAATGCAACAACTTTTTGTTGATCTTTTGCTTTCAATTGATGGTAAAACGTTTCAAATTCCGCCAATTCAGCTAGCGTATCATAATCCGCTTCCTCAATTTGTATCTCTAAAAGAAATTCGTCTTGTACTTTGATTCCTGCTTTTTGTTCTTTCCGTTTTTCATCAATGAGGTACCACAATAAATATCGAAACAAGTAACTAATGTTGTTTTCTGCTTCAAAATACCCTCGTGATTCATATTTTTCCGCTCGTAAAAAGAAGAGAATTCGCAATTCTTGAAAATAATCCTCAAAATCAGTTTGCCCTGGAAAAATACTACATCGGCGTAATACTTTATAAAAAAGCCCTTGATAATCCTGAACTAATTGTTCTAATTCTTGTTGTTTCATTGTTGTTTCTTCCTTTATTCGTTTTATTCCTCGAGGTAGTTCGAGTATAGAAGAATAAATTAAAAAACGTTAATTGTTTTATTTGCATTTTTTTACAAATAATGCTTAAAAGATAGCGGTTTTGTTGTATAATACTTTCAATAAATCCTGTTCAAAAAATAATTATTAGGAGTTGATTAAATGACTTATTCAAAATCGGACGAATCCAAAAAGAGAAAGAAAATCCCCTCTTTTTCTAGAGAATATCGCCCAAAACTAGAGAGTCTACCAGCATTTTCAACAGCTGCTGATCAAGCACCAATTGATATTTATCAACTAATTGAGAACATTTCTCTTAGCTCCCAAGCAGATTTTTTAGAAGAAATTTATGCAATTATTCCCGTTAATCGCCCATTATGGGGAGCATCTTGCGTGATATATAGAGAATACGTCTTATTAGTGGAAGATCAGCCTTTCAATATTGTCTGTAAATTATTACAGAATTTAGAACATATGGAGTATCCCATCTATCGCAAAGCATTAGGGTATATGACAAATAAAAAAGAACGGCTAACGCCTGTGGCTAATGAAAATTACAGTTTATTTCCCACAGCAAAAGTCGATGACAGTGAGACCATCTGGTTAAATCCTGGACGCATTCACTCATTAATTACGCAAAAACAGCAAACAATTGTTTGTTTTGAAAATTTATTTGCATTAGCGGCCTCCAAAAATAGTGCTAGTTTAAAAAATGGGATGAAAAAAGCTTTTTTTGCCCACGCAATTATTAAACGTGAACATGATTGTCGTGGAACGCGCAGTACCACAAGTTTATTGGAATTTTTGAATATTACCTCTTCTGTTGAAACACGCGATATTTTAAAAAGTCTCGAATTTCAACATATTCCAGGTTATCAACATGACTTTTTCCGCATCTATTCTAAATTTCAAGACGCAGATAGCCAAAAGAAAGCAAAAAAAGAACTTCATCGTCGGTATTCCATCGAACTTTGAAGTTATCAGTTTCTTTCATTGACTTTTTTTAAAAATTATTGCTAAATTGAATGCACAAGCGTTTTTTATTTTTGTAAACGATTGAATTTATTAAGGAGTCGTGCACTCGATGGAGAAATACACACTCATTTTGTTTGTCATGCCGATTATTCTTTTAAGTGTCATTATTGCGTTCTCTTTTATCATTAAGCAACTGACTATCATCGTAAAAACTCCGATTCTACAAATAGTCACTATGGTCATTCTATACATAGTTTACGCATACGTCACATTAAAATTTTCCTATAACCTTCTTGGATTTTATAGTTATACATTTGTTATCGAAACAGTTATGGCCTATTACTTCTTCAAAAAACATGGTCACTGGATGTTTTTAGCTCCTCCATCTTTAATAACTATTTACTACTTATTGGTAGACAAGGCTATCGACTATGAAGAAATACAAATTGCTCTTTTAGGTACCGCTTTATTCCTATTTGCGTTGATTATGAAAAGCTTTTCTAAGATTCCACCAGTCGGTAACGTCTGTTTAAGTTTTACGTGGAAGTGGCTAGTAATTTCTATATTCCCCTTATTTTTTCAGGAAACATATACTACCTGGATAGATAGCACCTTGATTTATCTAGGTAGCTTGCTTGCCACCTTTATTCTATGGCTGCTTCATCGCTTAGAGCTTTCAGAAAAAGCCGCCATTGAAGAAATGATTCATCAAGGACAAACAGATGCGCTAACTGGCGTTTATAATTTCCAAAAATTAGGAATAGATTTACAAGAATATGAAACAAAACAACAAGCATACGCTTTGGCAATGATTGATTTGGATTATTTCAAAAAATTAAATGATACCTTTGGACATAACGCAGGCAATGATATTTTGAAAGAATTTTCAAGTCTGTTAACAGCAACATTAACCAACAAGATTGGACAACAATATTTCAATATTTACCGTTTTGGTGGCGAAGAATTCTGTGTATTATTCTTTAATTGTTCTAAAGAAGATGCGCAGAAACATCTGACATTTTTTAAAAATGTTTATGAAACAAGACATCGTTTATTACGTGAAGCAAATTATTCTGTTACGTTTTCTGTGGGGATTGAAACAAATGAACCTTATCATTACAACGGAATAGAAACGATGCAATATGCGGATGCAGCTCTCTATGAAGCCAAACATGCAGGCAGAAATCACATTCGAATCTATCAAAAAAACAGCAATGATTCTTTATGAATCACTGCTGTTTTTTATATGACAGTATATTTTTTCAACCCTAAACAAATACTATAACCAATCGAACAACCGATAAAATTTAAAATAATGTCACTTAATGCAAAGGTTCCAATATAAAACACATATTGAATCGTCTCAATCCCTAAAATAGTTAATAAAGCAATAATTCCAAACTCCCACCAGTTTGCTTTTAAGCCATATAATCCGCCTAAAGGAATAAAATACAAGATATTTAGTAGTGCCTCTAACATTGTTTTCTTATCTCTCACTAGAAAGTCAAATATTTCCCAGCTAAATGTATGATATTGTGGTGCTTTGGTAAACAAAACAACAAATAATAAAAACAAGTAGACGCTGTATACCAAATACAAATAAATGGCTGAAAACCGTTTAAACAACAATTGCAAATAAAATAGCCAACAACTCAAAATTAAAAAAAGAGTCAACGTTTCTTTGGTATAAGCAAAGCGCTCCATCATATGAACAAACCGATCGTATTGTAGCAATGTCGGATAGGCGATGTATTGGATCACACCATATCCAAGAATACATGAAGCAATGAGACCTAAAATACTTTTGACGAACCGTGTCATCCGCAGCCCTCCTTGATAGTAGTTGAGATTAGTTTAACAAAGAAACATACCCTAGATGCTGAAAAAATGGCTTTTTATAAAAAGTATAAGAATTGACTGAACAATCCATGGTACGTTACCTAATATGATACACTTGGCTAATTACCTGATGCCATTTAGAATGCTTGTTGCATTCTAGGTATTCTTACCGAAATTTTTTTGAATCAATTACTATGAGAATTAATTATTGGTGCAGTCTGTGTATATAGATTAGGGACGTTGATTTATTTCTCGAAAACCAAAAATATCAGAAATGACTAACCGCCCTTCTGATATTTCCTAAAATTATTGTTTTCTTTGAGTATACAGCTTTTCGACGGCTATCTTTTCTTTTTCCCACCATTTACGGTTTTTTCGATACCATTCAATTGTGCTTTCAAGGCCGGAACGAAAATCCGTAAATTGCGGTTGCCAGCCTAATTCTTCTTTTAATTTCGTCGCATCAATCGCATAACGCAAATCATGCCCTGGACGATCTGCTACAGGTTCATAGGCTTCTGGCGATTGTTGCATCAAGGTTAGAATCGTTGCTAATACTGTTTTATTATCCGCTTCTCCCTCTGCACCAATTAAATAAGTGTCACCGATTTGTCCGTTGGTTAAAATCAACCAGACAGCTCTTGAATGATCCTCTACATGAATCCAATCACGGACATTTTTTCCGTCTCCATAAAGTTTAGGCCGTTGCCCATTTAAAATATTGGTAATTTGTCGTGGAATAAACTTTTCAATATGTTGATACGGCCCATAATTATTTGAACAATTCGAAATCGTTGCGCGTAAGCCAAATGAACGGACCCAAGCCTTCACTAATAAATCCGAACTCGCTTTGGTTGCTGCATAAGGACTGGATGGATTATAGGGTGTTTCAGGCGTGAATTTTTGTGAATCCTCTAGTGCTAGATCGCCATAAACTTCATCGGTTGAGACATGATGATAACGGACGTCAAACTTTCGACAGGCTTCAATTAAGGTATACGTTCCTACAATATTCGTTTGCACAAAAGGAGCTGGATTTGTTAGTGAGTGATCGTTATGTGATTCCGCAGCAAAGTGAATGACGGCATCACTTTTTTGGACTAATCGTTCTACCAAATCAGCATCACAAATATCGCCCACAACTAATTCTACCTTATTAGAGACAGGCAAATTCGCTTGGTTGCCTGCATAAGTCAATTTATCTAGAACGGTTATGTGAATTTCAGATTGATTTGTTGCAACATAACGCACAAAATTTGAACCAATAAAACCCGCACCCCCTGTCACCAAAATCCGTTTCATCAAATATCCTCCTTATGTATAACTTTCCAACACATCGATTGCTCGTTTCGTTTCTTCTAACTGTTTGATTGTCTTGTCATAATGTTTAGAAGCATAAACAGAAAATAAAACATCTACAGTATACAACTGTACTAGAAGAGAATTAGTTGCCGAACTACGTAACGGTGCTTCTCCTCCATCCGCAATATGTACAACAATATCTGATAATTTCGCTAAAGTTGATTTTTTTTGACTTGTCATACTAACAACTGCTATACCGTTTGCCTTGGCTACATGTGCCAAACTATTTACAGCTTTTTTTTCTCCAGAATTAGATACTAAAAAAAGAAAAGACGGCGTTTCATTGGTAACCATTGTCGTTGCTAGCAAATGAGCATCTTGGTGAAACATCGCTTTGCGTCCAATTCGTAAAAATTTTTGACAAAAATCATCCGCCACTGCTCCCGATGCACCAATTCCATACGTGTAAATAAAATCTGTTCCTTCCAATAAAGCTAAAACATCTTCAATCGATTGATTTTCTAACAGCTCACAATTTTTTTCAATACCGTCAACTACTCGCAATTTAATCTTGCGTTTGATCGTCTCAATATCTTCATCAGGTGTAATATCAGAATACAACTCTTGATTGATTTGCGGTAAACTCGCCGAAAGTTTTAATTTTAAATCAGGAAAACCCTCCAACCCCAAAGAGTAACACAAACGCACCACAGTCGATGGACTCGCTCCAGCTGCTGCAGATAACGCTTTGGCACTCATATGAATGACTTCTGAGGAATGCGCCAAAATCCACTCAGCTAATTTTTTTTCCGTTTTCGATAATTCATCTAATTGATTTTGAATGCTAAATAAAATATTCATTTCCTGTCCTCCCTACGTGTATCATACAATAAAAAAGAAAGAGCATACAGTTCGTATGCTCTATAATTCGATATATTTCAACACTTCACTCACCGATTGAATCGGAACAGTTGCTGCAGGGTCATCATTATTTAATGCCAAAACCTCTAAATCAGCATTTACAGCAGCAGAAATACCAATTGAAGAATCTTCTACCACTAAACAGTCATCTGGTGTTAAATCTAATTTTTTCACCGTATACTGATAGATTTCTGGATTAGGTTTACTTCGTTGAAATTTATCTCCACTGACTAACAATTCAAAATACGATAAAATCTGATTTTCTGTTAAAATCATTTGAATATTTTCTAAGGAGGACGAAGACGCAACAGCCATCCGTATACCTTGATTGGCTAACGCTTCTAACGTTGGCACCATTTCCGCATTAAAAATTTCACGATAGTCAATCGGATAATTCGCACGAAACTCTGCATACTGTTCAATCAACCACTTTCGTTTTTCTACATCTTCAATTAATAGTTCAAACATATCTCGTGAATTAGAACCTACTAATTTTTTTTGAAACTCATCTGTTAAAAGAATATCATGTTGAGCAAAAAATAGTTTACGCCGTTGACGATAGTGACTTTCTGAGAAAACAATGACGCCATCCATATCAAAAATGACTGCTTTTTTCATTAAGCTTCTCCTATTTGCATTTCTTTCGTGGTACCAAATAGATACGTCATAACAAAACCACCCGCATATCCTGCAAGCAATCCAATAATATAGTTCAACCAATGACCATTAGCAATCAAAGGAATTAATGCCACGCCACTTGGTCCAATAGAAGTTGCGCCCACATTACCAAATAACCCGATGACTGCACCGCCAATACCGCCACCAATACAAGCAGTGATAAATGGACGACCTAAAGGCAAAGTCACACCATAAATCAAAGGTTCACCAATTCCTAAAATCCCAACTGGTAATGCCCCTTTAATTAGTTCCACCAGAGATTTATTGCGGTAACATTTGACCCATAAAGCGATTGCTGCACCCACTTGACCAGCACCTGCCATCGCTAAAATTGGTAATAATAAAGTACTGCCACCACTTTCAATCATTTGCAAATGAATAGGAGTCAAAATTTGGTGTAAACCAAACATAACCATTGGTAAGAATGCTGCTCCTAACACAAAACCAGAGAATGCGCCACCTACATTTAGAACCCAGTTAATTCCGCCAACTAAACCATTTGAAATAAAACCAGCTAACGGCATAATCAAGAAAATCGTTGCCAAGCCCATAATCAATAAAGTAATTACTGGCGTCACAATAATGTCAACAGATTCGGGAATCACTTTGTGCAATCGTTTTTCAATTAAAGACATTAAATAAACAGCAATAATGACCCCAATCACGCCGCCTTGTCCCGCAGCAAGCGGTTGACCAGTAAAAATATTTGTTAATGGCGCATCAGGACTCATTCCTGCCAGAGTGGTTACACCACCGATAACCCCACCTAAACTCGGTGATGCCCCAAATTCACGCGCACTATTAATCCCAACATAAATCACTAAATAAGTAAACACACCACTTTGAATAATGCCACAAACTGTTGCAATGTTGACCCACATATCACCCGAAAGCTGTCCTGCTGCCATTAAGTTTTTTAGAATGGAAGCAACACCACCAATAATCCCGGCACCAACAAATGCTGGAATCAACGGAACAAAAATATTCGCAATAGCTTTCAATGCCTTCGACCATGGTTTTTGATTTTTCTGTTTCACAGCAGCTTTTGTCTGAGCCGCCTTTTCTTCGACAGCAGTCCGTCCACTTACAGATGCTTGTGAAGGTAACGTTTCTCCTAAAGCAACACCTGCCATATCGACCATATATTGAGCTACCTTATTTACTGTACCTGGACCAACAACCACTTGTAACGTATCATCTTCTACAACGCCCATTACCCCAGGAACTTTTTTCAATCCTTCAATATCAACCAAACTGTAATCGCGAATTTCCATACGCACACGAGTCATACAATGAACAATCTTATTCACATTGTTCATTCCACCTACATGGTCATAAATCCCTTGTGCAATTTGTTGATTTTTGTCTGCCATTTTTTATTTCCCCCTTTTATAATGTTTGACGAATAAATCCGTTCGCTGCCAGTAACTTTTCAGATGCTAGTTCTTTTGTTTCTCCAGTCAAAATCATCACAATCGCCAACTTCACATTTTCATCGGCTGCCTCAAAAGCTGCTTCAGCTACTTCATAGGAACATTCCGTTGCTTGCATGATAATTCGTTTGGCACGTTCCACTAATTTTTCATTCGTTGGACGAACATCGACCATTAAATTTTTGTACACCTTCCCAATACCAATCATTGAAACTGTAGATAACATGTTTAAAACTAATTTTTGAGCAGTTCCTGATTTTAAACGTGTTGAACCCGTTAAAACTTCTGGCCCCACTTCAACTTCAATCGGATAGGTCGCATGATGACTAATTGCCGCATCTGTATTACATGAAATTGTCGCAGTCGTTGCACCAATTTCAGTTGCATAATCTAAACCACCAATCACATAAGGTGTCCGACCACTAGCCGCAATCCCAACCACAATATCATTTGCCGTTAATGAAATAGCTTCTAAATCCTTACGACCCAACTCCTCTGAGTCTTCTGCACCTTCTACCGCCACTGTCATTGCCTTCATCCCACCCGCAATCAAACCTTGTACCATCTCAGGATCTGTACCAAAAGTTGGCACACATTCAGCCGCATCCAACACACCTAACCGACCACTTGTTCCAGCCCCCATATAAATCAATCGTCCCTGCTTATTAAAGGCTTGAATAATTTGAGCCACAACGGTTTCGATTTGTGGCATCACTTTTTCAATCGCCAGTGGCACTTGGCGATCTTCCTCATTCATTGTCTGTAATACATCCATAATCGTCATCTGATCCAGATGCATCGTCTTCGGATTTCTTGTTTCTGTTGTTAAATTCTCTAAATTACTCATTGTCATTCCCACTTTCTACTAATTCAAATCGATAACCTGGTAATACACATGTAAGAAGGTCTACCTCTGAATCTATTACTTTTGCCACGACATTTACCTTTTCATCCGCTGGTAAATCCCGTTTACTGATTTGAAGCTCTCCCATATAACGCAAATACTTCTGATTATCCAGCGTCACACTACCTTTGACTCTCGATACGCTACCATTTGGCATAATCAGTGGTAATTGTTTGAATCGTGCCTCCTGACTCCGTAAGACATCACGCGCATCATCCACTCGATTCGTATGGGTTCCAATAAATAGCTCACGATGTGTCTCATCAATTATTTGCACCGGTAAAACAACCTTTTGCTCTTTGAAATACGCAATAAATTGCTGTTGCGTCTGTTCTCTTAATCCTTCATCACCAATACAAACCTCATCACAAGCATAATTTTGTAATAAATCCACTGCCGCAACTAACGGATGCTTCAAACGATGACCCTCTAACGTTGGCAACCCCGCATGTAATGGTCCACGTAAATTTTTATCTCCTGGAACAAACGCTATAATTTTAAAACCTAATTTTCGCCATTTCTGATTTAATGTGTGTAAATAAGGTTCAGATAAACCCGTTTCAGGCCGAGGATAATAATTGTGCCATAATTCCATATTCTCAAAATTCGCTTGATAGTTAACTAACTCTTCAACATCCGCCTCTGTTAACGTCGATGCATTCAAACCAACGACTAACTGTTGTGAAACCCTAGCAATCGTTTGAAAATCAATCCCATAATCCATCCGAATTCCAGTCACACCCAAAGACAAAAGTTGAGCTATCATCTGTTCATCATTCAAATCAATCTGAAGTCGTCGCAAACCATCACTCGAAATATCAACCATTAATGAACAATTAAATGCCTTCGTAAGTTTACAAAGCTCTTTCAAATTAGCTACCATCCGTGACTCATCATCTTCTGGAATGTGCAACGAAGTAAACACTCGCTTAAATCCACTATGAAACATTTTTTCAATATACAATCGCTTAGACTCTTGAAACTCATCTCCTAAGAATACGGAAAAACCTAACACAACCTCACGCCCCTTTCTTTAATACGCTTACATTATAAACTAAAAGAAATTTAATTTCAAATATTTTTATGTTTTTAAAATATAAAAGAAATTAAATTTCAAAAATGTACATAATGTGGTAAATAATCCAACTATCGAATAAATTACAATTCCTTAAATACTATTTTTATAATAAACTTATTAATTTTCTCAATAATCATACTATTTTAAGAATATAAATTTTTGATAGCACAAAAAAAGACATCAAACAATCGAGTGATTCTTTGATGTCCTACTTTTAAAGTTTTCTTTTTACTAATACTATCTAATCAAAAACTTTTTATTATTATAATTTTGAAGCTAATTCCTTTAAATAAGCTTTTAACCCATCTTTGATTTCAGGATGTTTCAAACCAAATTCAATATTTGCTTCCAACATTCCTAATTTATTACCAACATCATAACGTTTTCCAGTAAATTCTCTAGCAAATACGCGCTGTGTTTTATTCAATGTATCAATCGCATCCGTTAATTGAATTTCTCCACCTAAACCAGGTTCTTGTGTTTCTAAAATATCAAAAATTTCTGGTTTTAATAGATAGCGTCCAATGATAGCCAAATCACTAGGAGCATCTTCAGGTTGTGGTTTTTCAACAAATGCTTTTACATCATACAATCCTTTAGAAACTTCAGAAGTTGGATCAATTACACCATATTTTGACGTATCCTCATGAGGAATCGGCATTACAGCAAGTGTAGAAGCTTTAGTGTTATCATAGTCATTCATCAATTGCTTTGTTAAAGGAACCTCATCAACCATAATATCATCACCTAACATAACAACAAATGGTTCATTACCCACAAATGACTTTGCCTGTAATACCGCATGACCTAATCCTAATGGGCGTTTTTGACGAATAAAATGTAGACGAATCCCTGTTGTCTCTTCTACTAATGCAAGTAATTCTTTTTTACCTGATTTTTCTAAATTATATTCCAATTCAAAATTTGAATCAAAGTGATCTTCAATTGGACGTTTTGCTTTTCCAGTCACTACCAAAATATCTTCAATTCCAGAAGCAATTGCTTCTTCTACGATAAATTGAATTGTTGGTTTATCAATAATTGGTAACATTTCTTTTGCAATAGCTTTCGTTGCTGGTAAAAATCTTGTTCCTAATCCTGCTGCTGGAATTATTGCTTTACGTACTTGTGTCATTTTTAAGCTCCTTATCTCTATTCTTTAATCTCTTATTACGAATTTTTATTTCTTGATTTAAAGTTACTATAGAATTTTTTGGTATATTACTATGAATAATGACATTTGAACCAATAACAGTATTCTGTCCTATGATAATATTCCCAACTATACTACTATTAGCATAAATTATTACATTATTTTCAATATGGGGATAAATAATTTTTTGTTCATCATTAACTCTATTCAGCAAAATATCCTCTCGACTTTTAACACCGATAGTTACACCATGATAAATAATCGAATTGTCACCAATTACAGCTCCATCTCCGATAACAATATTAAAAGGATGTGGAAATCTAACATTTTTTCCAATTCTTGTATTTTTTCCAATAATAATATTAAAATTTTTAAACATTCTATATCTATATATTTTTTTTAAAAAAGCATTCTTAGTGAACAAATATTTATTTAATAGTTGCTCAAAATTAGATTGTGGATCTAAAATAGTTACCACCCTATGCTTAAATTTCTTTATCATTTAATAAGTCTCTCCTTAAACTTATTTATATATTTTGCTAATCCCTTTCTATATAGGTATACGTAGAAAAGTAATAAAACAATTTCTAATACAATATTGATTATTAAAATATTTAATAAAGATATAAACGAAACAAATGTATATATAATAATTTGAATACTAATATCTCGCCAATTAATTTTATAATAAATAATTTTAGAACCTAATATATATCTACACAACAATAAAACAAAGCCACTAATTAAATACGAAAAGGCTACTCCTAATACACCAAAAAAATGCGACAAAATAACTACGCCAATTATATTTGAAAAAGCTGCAAGTAAAGAAGTTATAAAAATACTAGTTGTTTTGCTAAAAACATTAAAAATAGATCCTACATTGGTAGACATATTTATAAATATGGTACCTAACATGACAAATGGAATGTATATTAATGAACTTTTAAAGTCATTGTTTGTTATAAACTGGTAAGATATGGTAATTAAAGGTATTAGTAAAATAGACAAATTAAGCATTGTCGAAAATATAATTCCTATATTCTTTTCAAATCTATTAATAAAATGTTTATCATCCTTGGATAAAATAGCATCCTCAATAACAACCATTGAAATAACTTGTCCTATAGTTGCTAATATCGCAGCAAATTTCAAAGAAAATGCAAAAATACCATTTTCAGTAGCACCAAATGTATAATTTACAAAAAATCTAGAAAACCCATTTAAAAACCAAGCAAAAACTAGATTAAATATTAATGGAATAGAATAACTTAATAGTATTTTCAACGAATTTAAGCTAAATTTTGAAAAAGAGAATAATTCAAAAATTTTTGCATGAATATAAATATATATGATAGTGAAAATTTGCGTTCCTATCGTAGAAATCAACAATCCCACTATACCCATTTTCATAAATACAACCAAAACTATTAATAGACCTATATTTATAATAGTAGAGAATATTCCTGAAAATACAAATGATGTATTTTTTCCTATTCCTCTAGAAGAAAATTGCAATACAGATACTACTGGTGTTAACGTAATCATGAGTATATATAAATGTAGATATTCATTAAAAGCTGAAATGTTACTATAAATAATATGTAATATAACAAAAGAGGCTACACACATTATCATTGAAAATATTATTGAAGTTGAAACTATATTTTCCATTTTTTCTTTTGAGGAACCTATAGTATATCTCAATATACCTTCCCATATAGCTAGTACTATAATTGGAGAAACAAATTGTGCTATCGTCTGTTGAAAATCATAGTTTCCTAACTCTGAAGCTGAAAGATATATAGCATATATAGGGATTATCAATGTCCCTAAAACTTTCGAAGAAAAGTTACCAATAAAATAAATAATGGTTTTTTTTATCATTGTTTTATCAGCTAATTTATTTTTATCCATTATATAATCCCCATTAATTATAAATTATTTTAATTTTATAAAAAAACTTTTATAAAGCAAATACATAAAAACTCCTGCTAGAATAATATTAATACGTGCAGGCATCCATTCAAATAGCAAAAAAACTAACATTGCTAATGAATATGCATATAAAGATTCCGTAAATACTGTCCTATTCATTAGAAAATTATTATAAACAACTTGAAAATATTTTGCTAAAACCATAGGATAAATAAATAATCCCAGTATGCCAAAATCACGTAATGCAGCATATAAATACGTGCTATTATTATTCATGTGAACAAAAGGTGTTATCCAAACAAAATTACTAGTGACTTCATTTAATGTGGCTAAAGGGATAGAAAAACCTGTTTTGAATATTCTATTTAACAAAACAGTTATTGGTGTGTATACCCCAGAAAAAATAAATTTACCATTAAATAAGTCATCCAATTTTCCAAAATCAGGATTCTCAATATATACATTAAAAAGATTTAATGGTGCAAAAAAATAAACATACGTCATATTCCAAAAACTTAAATTACTTAAAACTCTTTGATTTGAAATTACTATAACTAATATAATGCTTAATACTAATGATATAGCAAGCCATATATTGTTAAAAAAAATCTTAAATAATCTTCCTTTATAATGGATAACAATTTCAAAAATTACTGAAATAAAACAAATCATTAATAAAAATCGGCCAGCAAAGATAATAGTATACATTAAACAATTAATAATAGAGATAACTAAAATAGTAACTAAAAATTTTTTATTTATTTTTTCATTACTGTTTAAAAGCAACACCACACTCATTACAATACCACAAATTATCAAAGGGTTGATTCCCCATTGTAATAACATTTTTCCGCTATCTTCAGATAAAAAAACTTCTTTCCTTATTTCATGAAAACCACTAGTTCTAAGAAGTTGAAAAGCACTTGGTAATGAAGGCAGCAAAGAAAAAAAAGACACAACTGAGCTAAAAAATAAAGTCCATAAATTATATTTTGATTTAATGTTTAAACGGCTATTTTCATCAATTTTGTCATTATTATTTCTTCTTTTCATCAAAAAAATAATTGAAGAAATATTAAAAACTACCACGGATAAATATGCATATAGATATGTTGTATTAGATGGAGTAGGAATATTAAGGATATTCTGATAACTAAAAGCTATCATTAGTAACCATAATGTATTAAACAAATTAGGAAAATTAAATATATTTCCTAAATAAATTTTGTAAAAAAATAAAGATACAATTAATATTAAAACATTTAGAATAAACACCATTTTTCTCCTATCTATTTAAAAATCTAATTAAATCCAATCCTCTTCTGAAGTGTGTAGTATCATTAGTTATTTCTTTTTTATTTTCATAACCTTTAAAGTAAATTGCTGATTCATATTTTTGCGCTAATGCCTCATCTTTTACAAATAATATTTTCTTAAAGTTTCCTTTAGTTTGATCAAAACTCATTAAATCTTGCGTTGTTGAACCATTCATTTGACTAAATTTTAAAATAATATTGTCATAGTTAATTCTTTGAACTCTTCTGTTCCATTTTTCTAAAGCTTCCTCTTCATTATCATAATGTAAAAACATAATCTCTATATCTAAAATTTTCCCAATAGGGATAGTATTTTGCCCTTTTTTTATTAATTCTATTTTATATTTGCTTTCAGTAATATCTATAAATGAAATCGGTGTTTCTATATACAATTTTAAATTATTAATAAATTTCAAATAATCTTGTGGATACATATACAAACCTACTGTAGGAGTGTTATATGGTAATCCAAAATATCTATATACATTTCCTGCCCAACAATTGTTAGATATAATAGTAAAATCTTTTCTTATAAGTTTGCGCCGTCTAAAATTTGAAAAATATTTATTTCCTGTATTTCTTAATAATGATTTTAATTTACCCGTTACTTTCCTTAACATCTAATCAACTCCTTATATTTAAAAAAAAGTCCTCCCATTGGCTGGAAATTGTATCTTCAGTAAACTTAGAAAGTGATTGTCTTGCATTTTCTCCCATTCTTATTTGCATTTTATGATTATCAACAATTTCATTCATTAAACTTACTAACTGCTCTTTATTTCCTCTTTCAAAAAGCAATCCATTTTCTTTATCTTGAACCAACACTCTTGCTCCTCCAGGGCTACAATCACTAGAAATTACTGGCATACCAACAGCCATTGCTTCAATTAAGCTATTAGGAATTCCTTCAAAATCTGAGGTTAATACAAAAATTTCATTTTCTAATAATACGCTTGCAACATCGTCTATATATCCTTTAAACACAACTTTTTTTTCTAAATTGTACATAGCTACCATTTGTTGTAATCTTTGGGTATTTTTTTCACTTCCAGTTCCATATATTTTTAATATATATCTATTATTATCTTTACAAAAATCATTGAAAGCATCAATAAGTAAATCTAACCTTTTCTGATTAATATCTATTCTACCTACGTAAATAAAACTTTTATCATGTTTAGAATGTTTCCAATAATTATTACTTTTTAATTTTACTGGATTGAAAATAACTCTTGATTTTTTTATAATTCGATTTGAAAAATATGATTGAGCCTTTGCAGTCTGAAAAACAGCTCCATCTGCAAAATTATAAAGCTTACGCCTTATCACTGCAAGCTTACTTATAGGATAGAATGGATCTACTCTTTCTGAAATTACAAAATAATAATTTAATAATTTTTTATAAAAGAAGGATAAATAAAATGAATGATCCCCAAAGTTCACTACAACATCAGGTCGATGTTGTTTCATATAATTAAAATAGTCTCTATTTAATTTAATAAAATCTACCATGGACCTCTTTTCATTTTGTGTACGTTCCTTAAAGTTAAAATCATCAAATACTAAGCTATCATCATAGCTTCTAAAATCTTGACTACTACAAAAAGTTAAAACTCTAATATCATGACCTTTTTTTTTCATTTGACTAGCAACCCATACTAACATTTGAGTTGCGCCACCAAAATGACCGTGATCACAAACAAATATTATTTTCATGATACATCATTCCCCTACACATTATAATATTCTTTGTACCAATTAACAAACTTACCTATACCAATATCTAAACTTGTTTGTGGTTTAAAATCAATTTTTTCTTCCAAATCACTAACATCAGCATATGTAGTTTTTACGTCCCCTGGTTGCATGTCCATGAAGATTTTATTAGCTTTCATACCTAAATGCTTTTCTATTGTCTCAATAAAGTCCAATAAACGTACAGGATGATTATTACCAATATTATAAATTTTATATGGGGCCCAACTAGATGAAACCTCTTCAGCTTCATCCCACTTTTGATTTTCTAAAGGTGGTTGAGGTATTAATCTAATAATTCCTTCTACAATATCATCTACATAAGTAAAATCTCTCATCATATTTCCTTGATTGTAAACTTTAATAGGCTTTTCTTTTAAAATAGATTCGGTAAAGGAAAAATAAGCCATATCTGGTCTACCCAAAGGTCCATACACAGTAAAAAATCGTAATCCAGTTGTGGGTATTTTATATAAGTTGCTATAGGCATGTGCCATTAATTCATTTGATTTTTTAGTAGCAGCATACAAGCTTACAGGATGATCAACATTATCGTTGGTTGAAAAAGGTATTTTAGAATTACCTCCATATACTGAGCTTGAAGACGCATAAATCAAATGTTGTACAGGATAGTGTCTGGCAGCTTCCAAAATATTCATTGTACCGATAATATTAGAATCAATATATGAGTACGGTGATTCTATAGAGTATCTCACCCCAGCTTGAGCTCCTAAATGTACAATAACATCAAAATTTTCCTCATGAAATAATTTATCGATACACTTTTTATTGGTCAATTCTTCTTTAATAAATCTAAAGTTTCTTTTTTTCTTAAGTAGCTTGAGGCGTTCATATTTTATATTTATATCATAGTAATCATTTAGATTATCTAAACCAACAATTTCATATTCTTTTGGTAATAAATACGCTAGTCTAGCTCCAATAAAACCAGCCGCCCCAGTAATTAATATTTTCAAAATTATTCCTCCTAATTTTCATTGGATAATACATTCAGTTTATGATAGAATTCTTGTCTTTTTTTATTCAATACACTCTTCTCGTAAATTTGAGCTTTTTTATAATTCTCTTCACTAATTAACTTTCGATAATCCGTATCATCTATAAGCCTAGTAATTTTTTGTACGTATTTTTCTACTGAAAAATCATCTACCATCAATTCTTTTTGTATTAATTCTGGTATCCCATCTACATTACTTGCTACTATTGGTAGACCTGTTGCCATTGCTTCTATTAAAACACGAGGTAATCCTTCAGATTTTGAAGGTAATACGAAAATATCAGATTTAATGAGTAAATCCCGTATCTGCGACTTATTTGAAATAGATCCTAAAAAGTGTACACTATTTTCTACAGAATATTCTTTAGCTAGTTTTTCAAAATATTCTTTTTGTTTTCCTTCTCCTACTAAATATAATTCTACATCATATTTTTTTTGTCTTAATTTACTTACTGTCTCAATTAAAATATCTTGTCCTTTTCTCAAAGAATCCATATATCCTACCTCAATAAGTTTAATAGATGAATGAATATTAAATTCACTTCTATAAGAAAAAAACTCTGGCTGTAAATCTATTGAAGAATATGATGTAGTAAAATATTTACTATCATTTAAATTATTAGCCCTAGGAATATAAATTTTCTGTAAATGCTCTTTTGTGACAAATGAAACTCCATTAGCTTTATATACCAATTTTTTAGCTTCATTAATAATAATTTTATTAACTATTTTTGTAAAAAAAGCATTTCCTTCAAAGAATTTATCTGCTCCCATCATAAATTCTACTCCCATCACTTTCTTTGGTGGAATGAATCTATATAAAAGTAAGGATAATGGAGATGGAGCTCGTAAAATCACACCATCATTACTACTTAATCCTTTTTTAAATTGAGCGATGATATTTAGTGAATTTTTCAATAAATCTTTTGGTCCATGAAAATCAGGCATTTCTAAAAAATTTACATTTGATAAAGTAATTTTTTTGAATTTTTTATTTGCTTTTTCAACTCGTGAAATTCTAGCAAATACAGTTATTTCATCAAAAACTTCTAGATATCTGGATAAATATTCATCATTAATAATTCTTTTGGCCCAATAATCTCCATTGGAATCTTTCACAAAATGTTCTTCATTAACAATTAAAAAATTACTCATGTACTATTTTCCTCTTTTTCCAATTTGAAATCCAATAAGTTTAGCAGCATTTCTCAAAACAGCTGTTGGAATTAAATATATTTTCCCATTTAAAACTAAGAACTTCATTTCGTTTAATACTAGCATAATACCTTTTTGATTTGTTTTACCATATTTAGAAATCCATTCATGTTGTTCTTTATAAAAATTTCCAATAGGTATATATCTATTATATTCTTGTTTTATAGTATAATTATGTGTATGAAACACTTTTGCCTTACTACAATATCCAATTGAATAACCATTTTGAATCAATTTATGAGCTGCAAACATATCTTCCGAAACATTTCCACTAGTTCCAAAGTATCCAACAGTACTTAATTTCTCTAAATCATAAATCGCAAAAGCATCTGAAGTAAATATTGTATCTATCCCTTTCTCAGCAATATCAGATTTAGTATATAATAAATTTTTTTCTCCATAATTTTGATTTCGAGCAAAATATTCAAATAAGTTACCTTTATTCAAGTCCACTTCTTGCTTACCTCGAACTACAGCAGCATCATGGACTTTGATATACTCAATAATATTTTTCAAAGCTTCTGATTGCAAAAAAACATCCTGAGTCATAAAAATTAGATACTTGTAATCTAATTTAAATAATTTTTTTGCAATTTCGGTTCTAGTACCTCCATGTGAAAAATCAGATTTACTAATTATTTTTGTATTAAACCCATAATTTCCAGCTATATCTAGAGTGTTATCTGTTGATGAACTATCTACCACTAATTTATAGTCAATTTGACTAGCTTGTTTATTGATTAGATTTAAGACCTCTTTAAATTGCTCTCCAGCATTATATGTAGGTATAGCTAGAGCTATTTTCATGGTATTATCTCCTTTCTTTTAAAGAACATCCTGAATTAATCAGTACCAAAAATATCACGTGTATATACTTTATCCACAACATCCTCTAGTACTGATTCTAATCTATTTGAAATAATAATATCTGACAGTTCTTTAAATTCATTAAAGTCTTCTATTACTTTGGAGTTATAAAAATTATCCATATTTAAAGTAGGCTCGTATACCACCACTTCAATTCCCTTTGCCTTAATTCGTTTCATCACACCTTGAATTGAAGAATATCTAAAATTATCAGAATTAGCTTTCATTGTTAAACGATAAATTCCAACTATTTTGGGATTTTTAGAAATTATTTGATCTGCTATAAAGTCTTTTCTTGTGGTATTCGAATCTACAATTGCTCCAATAATATTACTTGGTACGTTTTCATAATTGGCACGTAGTTGTTTTGTATCTTTTGGTAGACAATATCCACCGTATCCAAATGATGGGTTATTGTAATGAGAACCTATACGTGGATCTAATCCTACTCCTTCAATAATTTGTTTCGAATCAAGGTTACGGACTTCTGCATAAGTATCTAATTCATTAAAATATGCAACACGTAATGCTAGATAAGTATTAGAGAATAATTTAATAGCTTCAGCTTCTGTTGGGTTAGTTAACAAAGTCTCAACCTTTTCTTTTCTTGTATTACTCTTAAACATATTTGCTATTTCTGTTCCACGCTCTGAATTCTCACCAACAACAATTCTAGATGGATATAAATTATCGTATAATGCTTTACCTTCTCGTAAAAACTCTGGAGAAAATATGATATTTTTAGTATTGAAGCTTTTTTGAACTTCAAGTGTATAACCTACAGGAACTGTAGATTTAATAATAAACGTGGCATCTGAACGAATTTCTAATGCACGTTTTATCACATCTTCCACTGTAGATGTATTGAAATAATTTTTCCGTTCATCGTAATCTGTTGGGGTAGCAATGATTAAATAATCTGCAAATTTCACAGCATTGTCAAAATCACTTGTAAATTCAATATTTAAATCATTTCGCTCTAAAAATTCATAAATTTCTGGGTCTTCTAGAGGCGATTTTTTATTTTTCAACATACTAATTTTTTCTTCCACGATATCGTATGCTTTAACTTGTTCATTTTGACTTAACAATAGAGCGTTCGCCAAACCAACATATCCTAATCCAAAAACTGATACTTTCATTTTATAGTCCTCACTTTATACATACTTATTTAATTCTAAAAAAATTTCAAGAGTATCTTGCCAAGATGGAATTTTAAATCCTAAATTTTTAGATTTATTTAAATCCATTATAGAGTACTGTGGACGTTTCGCTTTTTGTGGAAATTCTTCTGATGTGACTGGTAAAACTGTTACACCATTATTATCTTTAAGAATTTCTTTAGCAAATTCATACCATGAACAACTACCATCATTCGATAAGTGGTATATTCCATATGGCGATTTTTTTTCAATTACAAAATCCATAAATTCAGCTAATGTTCTTGTCCAAGTAGGTCGACCAAACTGATCATTGACAATAGTCAACGTGTCTCTATTTTCAGCCAATTTTTGCATAGTGAATACAAAATTATGTCCATACTGACCAAAAACCCAAGAAGTTCGAATAATATAATACTTTTCAAGAATTCCTTGAACTGCTTGTTCTCCTAATAATTTAGTTCGCCCATATTCATTCTGTGGATTTGTTTGCGCATCAATAGCATATTCACCGTCTTTTAATAATCCATCAAAAACATAGTCTGTGCTAATATAAACCATAACAGCATTTACTTCTTTCGCTGCTAACGCTACATTACGAGTTCCTTCAACATTAACCTTCTCAGCTAATTCTTTCCCCTCATCTTCTGCTTTATCCACAGCAGTGTATGCTGCACAGTGATAAATAACATCCGGATTTATTTTTTTTATGTAATTCATCGTTATCTCTGAATTAGTAATATTCATTTCTTTTGAGCCAGTAGAGATATAATCAATATTTTTTTCATCTAAAAGATGACATACTTCAGTACCTAACTGACCATTCCTACCCGTTACTAAAATCACTATTTTTTTCCTTTCCTCAAAAACAAATTTTTTTATTATTGACCTTGTTTTGCGTAATTACTTTCTATCAGTTCCTTTTCAGATTTCCACCATTCCTGATTATCTGTATACCATTGAATCGTATCAACTAGTCCTGAACGGAAATCCGTAAATTCAGGTTCCCATCCTAATTCTTCTCGTAATTTAGTAGAATCAATTGCATATCGTAAATCATGTCCTGAACGATCCTGAACGTGTTCGTATGCATCTTTAGATTGTCCCATTAATTCTAAAATTAATTCAATAACCGTTTTATTATCTTCTTCTCCATCCGCACCAATTAGATATGTTTCTCCAATACGACCTTTAGTTAGAATTGCCCAAACCGCTGATGAATGATCATTCGTATGAATCCAGTCACGGACATTTTTTCCTTCTCCATAAAGTTTAGGAGTAATTCCACTTAAAACGTTAGTAATTTGGCGTGGAATAAATTTTTCTATATGCTGATATGGACCATAATTATTTGAACAATTTGAAATAGTTGCTTTTAAACCAAATGAACGAACCCAAGCTTTTACTAATAAATCTGATCCTGCTTTTGTTGAAGAATATGGACTAGACGGATTATAAGGTGTTTCCGCTGTAAATTTTTCGCCAACACCTTCGCCATACTCCGGTAGATCTTCACGTAAAGGTAAATCACCATATACTTCATCAGTTGAAACATGATGATAGCGTATATTATGTTTACGACAAGCTTCAATTAACGTATATGTTCCAATAATATTCGTTTGAACAAAAGGAAATGGATCATTTAGTGAATTATCATTATGTGATTCAGCAGCATAATGTACAACTGCATCTGTTTCTTGAACTAGTTTATCAACTAATTCTGCATCTGCAATATCTCCAACGACTAATTTTACTTGGTTAGATGGCAATCCTACCAAGTTTTCTTTATTTCCTGCGTAAGTTAATTTATCCAATACTGTTACATGAATTTCAGGATGATTATTTACTACATAATGCACAAAATTAGAACCAATAAATCCTGCTCCACCTGTTACTATTATTTTTTTCATAGTTACCCTCCTGTTAAATTTCACCATAAACGAATGGATTTTCTTTTTCGAATTCTCCAAAGGTTGGTTGTTTTGCATCTTTTTCAGATGTGATAGCTTTTTCAACATCAATAGGCCATATAATATCTAATTCTGGTGATAAGAAATTAATGCCCCCATCTGCTTCAGCATTATAATAATTATCACATTTATATAAGAAATTAACATTATCAGTCAATGTAACAAATCCATGTGCATAGCCTTTAGGCACTAATAATTGACGATGGTTATGTTCAGACAAGATATAACCTTCCCATTGACCATATGTTGGTGAGCCTTTACGCATGTCAACAATAACATCTAACACTGCTCCACTTACAACGCGAATTAATTTAGTTTGAGCCGCATTGCCTATTTGAAAATGTAAACCACGCAACACTCCCGCTTGAGTAGATAACGAATGATTATCTTGAACAAAATTAATATTAATTCCAGCTTCTCTAAAATCTTTTTCTGAATAAGATTCAGTAAAAAATCCACGATGATCGCCAAAAATTGCGGGTTCAATAATTTTAACATCTTGTAATTTTGTTTCAGTTACTTTGATTTTCCCCATATTATAATTCTCCTGCTAAACGTAGTAAGTATTGTCCATATTGATTTTTCTTCAATGGTTGTGCTAATTCAACTAATTGCTCTCTTGTAATATAACCCATACGATAAGCAATTTCTTCTAAGCAAGCAACTTTTAAATTCTGACGTTTCTCAATTGTTTCAATAAAAGTAGATGCTTCTAATAAAGATTCATGTGTCCCCGTATCAAGCCAAGCAAAACCTCTTCCCATAACTTCTACAGAAAGTTTGCCTTTTTCTAAATAAGCTTGATTCACATCAGTAATTTCTAATTCACCTCTAGGGGAAGGCTTAATATTCTTAGCAATATCTATTACATCATTATCATAAAAATATAATCCAGTCACTGCATAGTTTGATTTAGGTTTTTCTGGCTTTTCTGCAATGGAGATAGCCTTCATCTGCTCATCGAATTCTACTACTCCAAAACGCTCTGGATCATGTACATGGTAACCAAATACTGTGGCTCCTGATTGCTTAGCAGCAGAATCTTGTAACATTTTTGATAAACCACCACCATAATAAATGTTATCACCTAAAACTAAACATACACTATCCTCACCAATAAATTCCTCACCAATAATGAATGCCTGAGCCAGGCCATCTGGACTAGGTTGAATAGCATATTCAATACTAATTCCTAATTCAGAACCATCTCTAAATAATTCTTCAAATCTAGGTGTATCTTGTGGAGTTGAAATAATCAAAATTTCTTTAATGCCAGCTAACATTAAAATCGACATTGGGTAATAAATCATTGGTTTATCATAAATGGGCATTAATTGTTTTGATGTTGCTTTTGTTAGTGGATACAGACGAGTCCCTGATCCTCCTGCTAAGATAATTCCTTTCACTATATATATCCTCCATATAATAAATTTTCTTAGTATGCACTATTAGGTTTAATCATTATTCCAACTGTCTTCAAAATAATAGTTATATCATTCCGCAAACTTAAATTTTTTATATATGTAATATCTAATTCAACCATCTCATCAAAACCAACCTCATTTCTACCACTAACTTGCCATAATCCAGTACATCCTGGTTTAACTAGTAATCTTTGTTTATCATATTCAGTATATTCTACCACTTCTCTTAACAAGGGTGGTCTAGGCCCTACTAAACTCATATCTCCTTTTAAGACATTCCAAAGTTGTGGTAATTCGTCAATACTCGTTTTACGAATAAATTTCCCTACTCTTGTCACACGAGGATCATCTTTCATTTTAAACATTGCACCTTCTACTTCATTATGTTGTAGTAATTCTGCTAGTTTTTCTTCGGCATCTACACACATTGATCGAAATTTGAACATTTTAAAATTTTTTTCATACTTTCCTACTCTAATTTGTGAAAAGAAGATCGGTCCTGTTGGCTCTTCTTTTTTCATTAAAATAGCAATAACTAAAAATAAAGGTGTTAATAAAACCAATCCCAACGTACTTCCTATAATATCTATCAATCGTTTGACAAATAAATAAAAATATTTTTTTTCAATGATTTTTGGATTAATAATATTACTCGTATCTCTAATTGATAATTCCTCTAATTTTTTAGAAGATTGAATATTTTCCCCCATAGTTAATCCTCCTAAAACAAACCAAATTTTTTCTTTTTCACTTCTTGATATACAGGATAATTGATTGTATCCCCGTTGACTAAATCTTTAGTCACTTGTTGCATTTGTTTCACTTTTTCCATTCCAAATTCTTTTTCAATTATTTTATATGCTTCATCCATATAAAAAGTTCTTTTCTTAACTCCATGCGCATCTGAAGCAACCATTTGTACTAAATTATATTTTACCATTTCTATTGATGTTTTTCGTATTGATTTACCAAATGTTCCTACGATACTTGGAGCAGTCAATTGTGCTAAGCATCCCATTTCTAAAAAAGGGATTAATAAATTAGGATCTTCTCTAAATTTCACATTTCGCTCTGGGTGAACAATCACTGGTATTTTACCTAGTGCACGTAATTCAAAGAAAATTTGCTCAGTATATGCAGGTATATCCATTGTTGGGAATTCAATTAATATATATGTATCATCCAAATCAGTAAAGAGGATTCGATTTTGATTAATTTCCTCAATCAAATCTCCAGTGATTCGGACTTCTTGTCCTTCTAATAAAGTCAAGTTTAAATTACGTTTATCTAATTCAGCTTGTAATAATGAAACCGAATGAATGACTGATTCTTTTGTGTTTTCATATCGACCATTATTATGATGTGGTGTACATAAAATATGAGTAATACCTTGACTAATAGCTTTTTCAGCCATCGCAATACTATCTTCTATGTTTTCTGCTCCATCATCGATTCCTGGTAAAATATGGCAATGTAAATCAATCATTTCATTCGACTCCTTCAACTATTAACTAGAATAATAATAATATCCTTGATCTTTACTTTGTTCCGCACCATTGTATACAACACCTAATACTCGAGCATTTACTATATGCAATAGTTCTTTTGCTTTAGTAACAGATTCTTTTTTTGTTACATTTTCCCGTATCACTAATAACGTTCCATCTACTTTCGATGCCATAATTTGAGCATCTGTTACTGCAACCACAGGTGGCATATCAAAAATAATAATATCGTATAAGTTTCTTGCTTCTTGAATAACTTGATCCATACGCATGGAACCCAATAATTCTGATGGGTTAGGTGGCTTTGGTCCGCTAGTCAATACTGACAAATTCTCAATACTTGTTTGTTGAGCTGCATCACCTACATTTTCACCTGTACTTAGTACAGTGCTTAACCCCACTTCATTAGTTAATTGAAAAGTTTTAAAAACTGTAGGTTTTCTCATGTCTGCGTCTATTAGTAATACTTTTTGACCAGATTTAGCAAAGACAACTGCTAAATTTGCCGAAGTTGTTGATTTCCCCTCACTTGGTCCTGAGGAAGTAATTACTAATGTTTGTAATTTATGATCAATTGATGAGGCAAATTGAATATTTGTTCGAATTGTACGATATTGTTCTGAAACTGGTGATGAAGGATCTACTAGAGTAATTAAGCTTACTGGATTAGTTTGTTGTTCTTTACGTTCTTTTCTTGCCATGATATCCTCCTACACACGTGAACGGCTACGTCTAGTAGCAGTTTCATCTCTTTCCACTTTTTTTATTGACTTCTTAGGCATTTTTTGTGTTGTTGCATTAATTTCTTTTTGAGTCATTTGTGGTACAGTACCTAAAATAGTAAATTCTAAATTATCTGTTACAAAACGACTATCTTTAACTGTTCTATCTAATAATTGCATTAAGAATGCTAATCCAACTCCTACAATTAAACCCAATAACAAACCAATAGCTAAATTTAATTTATTATTTGGGGATACTGGCGTTGAACTTGCAGTTGCTTTTGAGACAATCGTAATTTTATCTACATTTGTCAAAACATCCTTCACTGTCTCCTGAAAGACTTCAGCTGCTGTATTCGCAATGTGCTCTGCATCAATGGCTTTTGGACTTGTTGCTGAAATTGAAAACATTTGTGAATTTTGAGATTGTGTCACTTCTAAAATTTCTTTAATTTGAGTTGAAGTTAATACAATATCAAAATCTTGCTCTAACCTCTCTTGTACTTGTAGTGCTAAAGCATCTCCTTCTTTAATGATATCTTTATAGGTATTTAGCATCTGCAAATTATAATTGACATCGTTTAAATTACTGTTTGTATTTTCATTTTGAGGTAATGTAACAATTAACTGTGCACGCGAACTATACTGAGGAGTAATTACAAAAAATGTAATCGCACCTGCTAAACCTACACCAATAAACATACTAACAATTATCAGAGCAATATGCTTCTTCAAAACTTCAAAAATTTCTTTTAAACTAACCGTTTCTTCCATCTTTTCTCCACTTTCTATCGATTACTTTGTATCTAATTGTTTTTTCAATTTATTTTGAACAGAATTCAATTCATCTTCACTGACACGCTGATAAGATACGCCATCTTGCATAAAGCCATCCCCTTGCATTTGCAATTGATCCATGGTCGTAAATGCACCACGATAATCCAAAGCAATTTTTTGCATATCATTAAAACTCATATCAGTTTTCATATTCCCTTCCATTGCATCAAGAATATTACGATATTGAGTAACACCATCTAAAGTTAAAACTTTTTTAACAACCGCTTCAACAACAGCTCTTTGACGTAGTTGGCGTCCATAATCACCGCGTGGGTCATCATACCGCATACGTAAATAGCCTAGTACTTCTTCACCATTCAGATGGATAGGACCAAAGGCATAATGATTTCCACTTAAATCAAATTCCAAATCATTATTAACATCCACGCCACCGACAGCATCTACTAACTCTTTAATTCCCATCATATTAATTGAAACATAATGGTCAATTGGAATATCTAGATATTTCTCAACAGTATCCATAGACATTGCTGCTCCACCGAATGCATAAGCGTGGTTAATTTTATCTTGTGTGCCATAACCAACGATATCAACATAGGTATCACGGGGAATACTTACTAAGGTTGTTTTGTTATCATTTGGATTCACTGTGGCTACCATCAAGGTATCTGAGCGACCTTGTTCCGTTCGTCCTAAGTCACCAGTATCAATTCCTAGTAACAATACACTAAATGGCTCTTTTTTGTTTAAATCGACTGGTTGTTGACGTTTCTTGGTTTCTTCATTTTTCCGCTCAACAGATTCGTATGTTTGTTTAATTGAGCCTGATAAATCAAAGTACAATTTAGCACCTACACCAGCTGCAATCACAACTAGCGCAGCAACGATTGCAAAAATTGTTAAAAAGATTTTTTTTCCTCTTGAACTGCGTCGACTTCTTCGCGACATTGGTCATTCCTCCATTGTTATCGAATACTCTTATTCAGTTGCTGAACTAACAGTTGTTTGTTCTGGGTTAGCTTCATTACCAGAATCAATTACTGGCGTTGATTCTTCAGTTGCTGGCGTTTCAGTACTTGGTGTAGTCTCTGGATTTTCTACAGCACTTTCACTTGTATTTCCACCATTATCTACAGGAGGAACATACTCACCTTGATTACCAGTATCTGTTGGTGTTTCTGGTATCCATTGTTCTTCTGAAGATTCAGGTATTGGTTCTTCATAAACTGGTTCAGAATAAGTTTCTTCAATAATTGGCTCTTCATAAGTTTCTTCAATAATTGGTTCTTCATAGGTTTCTGTTTCAATCACTTCTTCGTAAGTTGATTCTTGTACTAAACCAACAATGTGCGAAACTTCTTCTGCTAAGGCAGTGAATTTTTCTTTTAATTTCTCATTGCGGATGTCTTCTATTTTAGCTAAGACTTCCATATAATCTTCATACGTAACAATAGCGCCTTCTTTTAATAGTTCATCAAAGCGTTTTTGTAAGTCATCTGCGGTTTTTACTTGATCAGAGGCACTTTTCAAATACTCTTTAGCTACTTTGCGCCATTTATCATCTGGAAATAATGATAATTTTTCGCTGACTTCATCGACTTGATTTTTTTTCAATTTATCTTGAATCGCCATCTCATCTTTAAACTTCAACCAATCTGGGACTTCTTTGGTAAATAGTTTATTCGTTTGTTCTTGAATTCTTAATTTGTCTGAAACATCCGTTAAGTTCTTAGAAATTTCTGTCTTTTGTTTCTCTAATTCTTTAATTCCTTCAGGTAATGAACCTTCCTTGATATTAAAATCATCTGCTGTAACGCGGACAGCTTCTAAATCACTTTTTACTTTAGTTACGTCAGCTGTTTTCAACCCTTTTTTCAAAAAATCTTTGTCTTTGCTGGCATATAATCCATCGACAGTTTTTTGTAGTTCATCCAACTTTGATTTTTCATTTGTGACAGCTGTTTCTGCATAAGAAACACGCTGTTCATATTGACGGTCGTTGTTTTTTTGATAACCAATATAACAAATTCCAACAGCAGCAACTGCGACAGCTGCCACACCAAGCCCTTTCAGCATTTTATTCATTTGTTGATTAACACTCCTTGTATTAATTTATTATTCATATTTTTATTTATACTTCGTTTTATAATAGACATATATGCCAATTTTACTGCAAATGCCCTATAAATGGAAGAAAATCTTTTTCATTCAATTTTCATTAAGGCCTAAAAAAAACGTTGGTATTCTAAGTTTCACCTTATATAAAAGGGTTTGTATCCGTTTTAAAAGACACCTCCTTTTTTCAGAAAAGGTAGTATTTTTACAGCAAAACAATCATCCTTTAAAGTAAGAATGATTGTATCGCTCGTTTGCTTAGTTATTGAAGAATCGTGACTTTGACGTTGTAGCGGCGTCCCCATTGAAGACATTCTTCAGGAGTTTTAAAGTGAACATCGATGATATTGCCTTTGATTGCCCCACCTGTATCAGCTGCAATTGCTACACCGTATCCTTCTACTTCTACTAAGGTTCCTAGTGGAATAACGCTCGTGTCAACTGCAACAGCTTGTGGATTTTGTCTTAGATCTAATCCAGAAGCTGTATAGAAACTTGCGCCAGCTTCCGCATAAGAATATGCTGTGGATTCCATATATAATACACGACCAGTTGATTGTGTTTCTTCAGGTTGTATATTTGTCTCTTGTTTCGGCGTTTCTGGTTTGGGTGTTTCTACTTTTGTTTCAGATTCTATTGTTGTATTCGTTGATTTTTCAGTTTGCACTGGTTGTTCTGCTGTTGTATTTGCACTTGTGTCTTCAGAACTGGTTTCAGATTCAACGGTTGTTTCTTGTTTTTCTTCGGTTTGTGTTTCTTTAGCTTGGCTTTCAGCTGCTTCTTTTTCTTGCTGAGCTTTGGCTTCTTCTGCTTGACGCGCTTGCTCTGCTTCACGCTTTTCGGCTGCTTTACGTTCCACTTCTGCTTTTAGACGTTCGTTCTCAACATATTTACTTTGAGCTACAGATTGTAAGGCGTCTTGATTATCGGAAAGTTGATCTTGCAAATCATTGATTTTTGAATCTAAATCATTTGCTTCAGTCACTAAGGCATGCTCACTAGTTTCAAGTTCTTTTTGTGTAGTGGTGGCTGTTACTTCTAATTCTTGTAATTTAGCTACCTCTGCATCTAATTCATCTAGGGCATCTTTTTCAGCTGTCTGCAAGACAGAAATGGCATACACCCCACTAACAAATTCTTGAATACTTGAAGCCTGTAGTAATAACATCAACTTATTTTCTGATGCTCGATTCAACTGCAACGTTCGTAAACGATCCGCAACGAGCTGTTTTCTTTGTGCAATTTTTTCTTCTGTTGCTTTCATTTCTTCTTTTGTGGATGCTAAAATCACTTCATTTTTAGCTATTTTATCTTTCAGTTCTTCTACTTCTTGATACTTCTGATTAACATCTTGCAATGCTAATTGGACATCAGCACTAATTGTTTCACTTTTTTGTAGAAGTACTTCTTCTTTTTTATCCAAAGATTCTAGTGACTCAGCACTTACTGCTAATGGCGCTGTAACAGTCATTCCCAACAAACAAGTTGCTAAAAATTTCTTCGCTTTCACGAATTCAACACCTTCCTTTTATTCTCCAACTTTGTATATTATACAAAAGTAGGCTTCCTTATTTGTTGCAATTCATTTACAGATTATTACAATTCGCTGAGATAGTAGATATTTTTGATACATATCCTTATTTATCAGTGTTAAACAATGGTTAAATGTTGATAAATTAGGATTCTAGCTCGTAACGCATTTGTAACATAGTCTGTATTTGCTTCTCTATGCGGTGTTTAGTTTCTGCAACTTTCCTTCATTGTTTCTTTGCGTTACAATATTGCTATCATATTATTTTAAGGAGGAAATTATGTTTCGTTTATTACATTATGCTAAAAATTATCGAAAACAAATTTTTCTCGGTCCCTTTTTCAAATTTTTAGAAGCAATTTTTGAGCTTATTTTACCATTATTAATGGCAATTTTAGTGGATGAAGGGATTCAGAAAAACAATTGGTCCAAAGTGATGGAAATGATGATTTGGATGGTTGTCATGTCGATAGTTGGATTATTGTGCGCAGTAATTTGTCAATATTTTGCCTCGTATGCGTCACAAGGATTTGGAACAGAATTACGTAATCAATTGATGAAAAAAATCAATCAACTGTCACATCAAGAGTTGAATCAGTTTGGAACAGATACATTGATTACTCGTACAACCAACGATGTGAATCAATTGCAAGTTGCTCTAGCGATGCTTATTCGTTTGGTAGTACGGGCACCCTTTCTCAGTATCGGTGCTGTTGTTATGTCGTTTTATATTGATTGGCAAATTGGTCTGGTTTTCTTATTGATGTTGCCGCTGTTTTGTTTCGTTTTATTTTTTATTATTGCAAAATCTGTCCCGCTATACAAATTTGTCCAACGTCAATTGGATCATGTTAACGAATTGGTTAGCCAAAACTTAAGTGGTGTACGAGTGATTCGTGCCTTTGCCCGTCGTCAAACAGAAATCAAACGTTTTGATGACTCTACGGACGAATTATCTAAAGTTTATTTGCGCGTAACAAATCTTTCTGCATTGCTGACGCCTGCTACAACTTTAATTTTAAATATTGGTGTTTTAGCCATTTTTTACATTGGGGGCTTTAAAGTAAATATCGGTCATTTGCAACAAGGTCAAATTTTGGCATTGGTTAATTATATGAATCAAATGTTATTAGCGTTAATTGTCGTTTCCAATTTGGTCGTTCTTTTCACACGAGCGGCGGCTTCGGCAAGTCGTATTAATGAAGTCTTAGATGTTGAATCCTCTATTCAATCAGTTCAAACCACGGAAACTTCTACGAATGATGGCAGTATTTCGTTCGAACAGGTTGATTTCCGCTTTGCTCCTGAATTTGGTTTAGCTTTAGAAAATATTAACTTCACGATTCCAAGCAACACAACGATTGGCATCACTGGCCCCACTGGTAGTGGAAAAACAGCTTTAACTCAGTTGATTCCTCGCTTTTATGATGTTGCTGCGGGTTCGGTAAAGGTTGGCAATAAAGATGTTCGTGAGTGGGAGTTGAATGCTTTACGAAAAACAATTGCCATGGTTCCTCAAACAGCAGTCCTATTCACTGGAACGATTCGAGATAATTTACATTGGGGAAAAAACAACGCTACAGATGAAGAATGTTGGGAAGCATTAGAGCTCGCACAATCACGTGATTTTGTCGAAGCCTTGCCTGATGGATTGGATACGATGATTTTTGAAGGTGGAAAAAATTTCTCTGGTGGACAAAAGCAACGGTTGACCATTGCGCGAGCATTAATTGCTAAACCAGAAATTTTAATTTTGGATGATTCCTTGAGTGCGTTAGATTATCAAACAGACTTAAATTTGCGTCAAGCATTGAAAACACTTAATGGGACAGTTATCATTATTTCCCAACGAATTCGTTCAATCCAAGATGCGCAACAAATTTTTGTAATGGATGCAGGGAAATTAGTGGCTAAAGGAACTCATGAACAGTTGCTACAGACATCGCAAGAATACCAAGAAATTGTCGAATCACAAGAGGAGGGAATCGAATGAAAACAAAATCTTTTGATTGGAATAGTCTAAAACGATTCTTCCCTTACTTATTACGCTATAGAAAAGAAAACATGACTGCCATGTTACTTGGGATCATTGCTGGTCTCACTTCGGTTTATATGACCTTTTTAATTGGACAAGCGGTCGATCAGTTACTTGGAAAAGATGCGGTTGATTTTAACCAGTTATATAAAATTTTAGGTCTATTTGCCGGTATTGTTGGCGTAACCACAGTTAGTCAATGGTTTATTCAACGCTTAGGAAATCGAGTGGCTTATTTAGCAGCCGCCGATTTACGAAAAGATGCCTATCAAAAATTGAACCAACTTCCCTTGCGTTATTACGATCAGACTTCTCACGGCAATATTGTTAGCCGATTTACGAATGATATGGATAATGTTTCGGTCGCTGTATCAGCGATTTTCAATCAATTATTTTCAGGTGTTTCTGTTGTATTACTCGCTTTATTTATGATGGTTCGTATGAGTGTGGTTTTAACAATTGTCGTTTTATTATCCACACCCATTATTTTCCTAGTAAGCTGGGCTGTGGCTCGTGCATCACAAAATGATTTTCGTCAGCAACAAGAAATTGTCGGACAAGTTTCTGGCTTTATTACAGAAATGGTGGGCAATCAAAAAATTGTCAAAGCCTTCCAACAAGAAGAAAATAATCAACAACGTTTTGAAACAATTAACCAAGAATTATATGTGCGTGGACAAAAAGCACAATTTTCTTCTTCCTTAACCAATCCGTTGTCACGTTTTGTCGATCACTTGGCTTATGTAGCCGTTGGTTTTACCGGTGCCTATTTAATTTTTTCAGGGAGCGAATTGGTTACGATTGGGATTGTTTCGAGTTTTACTATTTACTCCTCACAGTTTTCTAAACCGTTTATTGAGATTTCAGGGATTACGACGCAAATTCAAACAGCTTTAGCTGGGTTAACACGAACATTTGATTTAGTGGATCAAACGCCTGAATCTTCGGATAAAACTGGCAAAGAGTTAACAACTATTCAAGGTGAGGTTCGTTTTGAAGAAGTTGATTTTGCTTATGATCCCAAGCGACCATTGATTGAGAACTTCACTTTTACTGCTGAACCGGGTGAATCAATTGCCATTGTAGGAAAAACAGGTGCTGGAAAATCGACATTGGTTAATTTATTAATGCGTTTTTACGATGTGGATAGTGGTAAAATCACCATTGACGGTGTGGATATTCGTGAATTAAAACGCGACAATTTACGCCAACAATTTGGCATGGTGTTACAAGATACCTGGTTGTTTGACGCTTCTTTACGAGAAAATTTAACTTACGGGAATGCGCAAGCAACCGATGAAGAAATCTATACTGCATTGAAAAAAGCCTACATGTATGATTACGTCATGCGTTTACCTCAAAAATTAGATACACCAATCGGACAACAAGGAATTAAAATTTCTGATGGGCAGCGACAATTATTAACAATTGCTCGTACAATGATTAGTAATCCAGCTATGTTAATTTTAGATGAAGCTACCAGTTCTGTGGATACCTTAACAGAAAAAAATATTCAATCTGCCTTTCTCGAAATGATGCAAGGACGCACAAGCTTCGTCATTGCACACCGACTTTCAACCATTCAATCAGCTGATAAAATTTTAGTGATGGATGCGGGGCATATTATTGAACAAGGAACACACGAAGAGTTACTTGCGCAAAAAGGCGCGTATTATCAATTGCATCATGCACAGTTTGAACAGTAAAAAGCAGCGAGAAAACGCAACGTTTTCTCGCTATTTTTTATGGATATGCTATACTTTAGAAAAGTATACAAAACGGAGGATTTTTATATGGCAATCACCGAATTAGCAGTATTCTCTCAGTATAAGTTCAAAAAAGAAACACCTAACATTTTACTTTCAATTATCATTCCTATTTATAATCGGGAAAAATCTGTGAAAGTCACGCTGGATTGGTTGAAAAAAACAACTTATGACTTAACAAAAGTGGAAATCATCGCGGTTGATGATCATTCACAAGATCATAGTTTTGATACTTTAGCAGATTATGAAAAATTTTTTCCAAATTTTCTCATTGCGCGCCGAAAGCAAAATTCTGGTGGTGCGTCTGTACCACGTAATAACGGTATTAAATTAGCTACTGGAAAATGGCTATTATTTCTCGATTCGGATGATTACTTAACCGAACACGCTTTAAGTGATGCGATGGCAATTGCTGAATCTGGTGATAATGATATGGTTTGTATGCCTTATGCGCGTGGTTTAGGTAGTACCCGT
This sequence comes from Enterococcus sp. DIV2402, assembly GCF_017426705.2. Classification (NCBI taxonomy): domain Bacteria; kingdom Bacillati; phylum Bacillota; class Bacilli; order Lactobacillales; family Enterococcaceae; genus Enterococcus; species Candidatus Enterococcus lowellii. The sequence continues at coordinate 3,070,421 of NZ_CP147251.1, forward strand.
GCTATCAGTAAATCCGCCTTTTCTTATCCAACAACCGTAACTAATCTAGCCTTCTCACAGACTAAACTCTATAATTCTTTAAATGCTGTAGGAAAACTCTTTAAGCGTGAATTAATTGATGAATATCAACTTGATTTTCCTGATTCCATCAAAGTTCGTGAAGACAATTGGTTTATGATGAAAATGTATAGTGTGTCCCTTAAAATTGCCATTTTAGGTAATCAAAAAACATACTATTTTATCGGTGAACAAGATGGTGAATCGCTCTCCAAAGCTGGTACACCACCGAGAGATGCTGTTAAAATTTTCTTATCTGTTTACGATTTTATTCAGGCACTCCCGATTGATGAAACAAAAAAATTAGAATTTTTGGCATTATACTTAAATCGCTACACAAATTTCATAAAACGTGGCACATTTGCCCCTGTGCGTTTCTTTGATCATACGAAAGAAACTTTGAAGACGTTAGAAAATCATCCGCTGCTAGACGATAATGCCCAGACCTTTATCCAAGATTTATTTCATCATAAATATGACCTAGAAAAATAGTTATCCGCTGTTTCAGACCTCAAAGACTCATTTTTTGAGGTCTTTTAATTTAGTCTATAGCTAAAATCACTCCGTCATTTCTACGTATTCCAATAAATCTTTAGGTTGGCAATCCAATGCTTTGCATAATGCTTCTAAAGTGGAGAAGCGAATCGCTTTGGCTTTGCCATTTTTTAATACGGAAATGTTGGCCATTGTAATACCGACTTGTTCAGCAAGTTCCGTGACAGACATTTGACGTTCCACTAACATTCGGTCAATGTTTACTCTAATTGGCATCACTGTCTCCCTCCTAAACCGTCAAATCATTTTCATGCTTGATTTGAATGACGCTTTCTAATAATTTTTCGATAGTTGCTACAAATACCGATAGCGCTAAAGGAACAGCAATAATTCCTAAACCAATGATGACTACACCTGGTGCATCTTCCACATCTGCAATTCGATAAACCATAGGTAATAAACCTAAAAATAAAACAAAAATGACTAAGGTTGCTTGCTTAATTTTTCGAATAAGTTGCAGAGATTGTGTTGAAAAAGGATTGTTTTGATCAATTAAGCGTAAAATACGATACACAAAGAAAATAATACTTAGTGATGAAATCGCGGTACCGTAAAGCGAAATATGTGCGATAATTCTAGCTGGATAGAGTTCATTGGCGGAATAGGCATGAATTAAACCAAACGTCCAAAGCATAGCTACAAATAAAATGAATACACTCATTCCTAGTAAAATAATTTTTAAAAATGTTGTTTTGATTTTCATTGGGAAAACTCCTTTATTATTGATGGATTGAGTTTATTATTTTATTTATCGATATTCAATATAAATTTATTGTTTTTCGATAAATTTAAGAAAAATTTTACATAAAAAAAAGCAGTCCGCAGACTGCTTTTATGCTTTATAAGAAAATCGCTTTTGTTTCAAGATAATCTTCTAGTCCATATAAGCCATTTTCACGACCTAATCCGGATTGTTTATAGCCTCCAAATGGCGCTTTCGCTGTGCGCTTGCCACCATTGACAATCACATTTCCTGTGCGTAATTGGCGTGCTACTTTCTCAGCTTCTTCCGTTGGGCCAACGACAGCACCTGATAAACCATAAACCGAGTCATTCGCAAGTTCAATCGCTTCTTCGACTGTATCATACGTCACTACGGTTAACACTGGACCAAAAATTTCTTCTTGGGCAATCGTCATGTCATTGGTAACATTCACAAAAACAGTTGGTTCGACAAAGTATCCTTTGCCTTCAATTACCTGCCCACCTACTAAGATTTCTGCGCCTTCTTCTTGCCCTTTTTGAATATATTCTAATACGGTTTTCCGTTGACTCTCTGACACCATTGGACCCACTCGAGTTGCTTCTTCCGCTGGATCTCCGACTTGGATAGTTGCATAATATTCTTTTAAAAGTTGTTTTGTTTGTTCTAATTCATCGCTAGGAACCAACAAACGTGAAAGCGCCGAACAGGTTTGTCCTTGATTATCTAAAACGGTACTGGCAGCAGCTTCGACAGCAGCCGATAAATCGCCACCTTTTAGATAGACCATCGCTGATTTACCGCCTAATTCCAAAACTAATTTTTTGACGGTTGTTGCGGCATGATGATAGAGGTTTTTTCCGACTTCTGTTGAGCCAGTAAAGGAAATGACTTCGACATCAGGATGTGAAACTAAATAATCTCCTGCATCGCCACCACTCCCCGTAATTAAATTAAAGACACCCTTAGGTAACCCAGCTTCTTCCATAATTTCAGCATATAAAATGGCTGTGAGTGGTGTATTACTAGCTGGTTTAACAACAACCGTGTTACCCGCTAATAACGCCGGCGTAATTTTTCGTTGAATTTGATTGAAAGGATAGTTCCAAGGAGTTACACAAGCAACCACACCATATCCTTCTTTCGTAATTTTGGCGTTATCCACGGTTTCTTCAAATGAATAGGTTGCAAATTCAGAAAGTGTGGCTTCCATCTCACGAATCGATAACGGAACTTGCGCATTTTTTGTAAATTGCTTACTTGCACCTAATTCCTGAATAATTGTTTTTTGAATATCTGTTTGGCGACGTTTGATAATGGCTAATACTTTTTCTAAATACTCCGCACGTTCTTTTAGTGCTGTGGTATTCCATTTTGAAAAAGCTTTTTTCGCAGCTGCAACTGCGTTATCCACATCTTTATGCGTTGCTTGAATCACTTGGGCAATGACTTCTTCGGTTGCAGGATTGACTACATCTGAAAATACTTGAGAGTCGGCTGTTTGCCAGTTACCATCATAAAATAGTTGCTCATATTTCTTCATCTTGTCTTCCTCCTTTAATAATGAAGTGCTTATAATTACGGTAACATGTGTGTAAGCAGTCGTCAAAAAATACCCCTTTTCCAGAACTATCTGAAAAAGAGGTATCGTTTAAATTAATCCTAACTGTTGTTTCCATGTTAACACGCGACGAACCGATTCATTTAATTGTTCTTCACTGTAGTCCCCATTTTGAACTGCTTGAATCACATACGGAATTTGTTGTTGGTAACTAGAAGACATCACTAAGTCATTGCCTGCTTGTAACGCCTTTAAGCCCGCTTCTTCTTGTGAAATAAAATTAGCTAGACCCGCCATATCCATGTCGTCTGTCATAACCACACCATCAAAATTTAATTGATTGCGTAATACTTCATGAACCTTGGTCGAAATGGACGCTGGCGCATCAGAATCAATGCTGGCAATAATATTGTGTGACACTAAAATACTATCTGCTCCTGCTTTGATACCTGCTTCAAATGGTAAATAATCTGCTTCGACTTCTGCTAATGGTCGCTCATCTGTCACAATCTCCACATGAGAATCACGGTTATTGCCATATCCTGGAAAATGTTTCAGAGTAGAACCACTTTTAGCTTCTTTTAGTGTTGTTACAACTTTTTCAACAAATTCACTTGTTCCTTCTGCATCTAAACCAATTGTTCGATCATAAATAAACGCAGTTGGATCTGTGGCAACATCAGCAATTGGGAACAAGCCGGTATTAATTCCTAAATCGGTTAAAATATCCGCTTTTTGTTTCGTATCTTCAACAATTCCTTCCCAACCACTAGACGCATAGATTGCTTGTGGTGAAGCAAATGGCTGTGCCGCAAGATTCGGATTTTGACTGATACGAGTAACTGTTCCGCCTTCTTCATCTGAACCAATTAACAACGGGACGTCGCTAGCATCTTGATAACTAGCAATTTTTTGACGCAAACTCTCTTGGGTCTCCCCATCTGTATCACGACTAAATAATACATACCCACCTAAATGATAGGATTGAATGTCTTCAATTTGGTTGATTTCTGGTACTCGAACAAAAAATAATTGTCCGACTTTTTCTTCTAATGTCATTTCATCCATCCACTCATCTAACGGATCTACTTCTTGGCTTTGACTAGACGAACGCGTAGTTGTTTGGCTGGTTTGACTTGGTTCTTTGTCATTTGATTTGGTTTCATTCTTTGTAAAAAAGAAATAGGTTCCAATAATCACGGCAATTAATACCAAGACTTCAACTGCAATAACAAGTTTTTTTCCCATACTTTCTCCTTTCATGCTGACTTAATTCAATGGCAATTGAATACAAAAATCAGCCCCATGAGGATTCACATCCTTCACAGTAATGGACCCTTGATGCTCTTCAATAATTTGTTTTGCAATGGCTAATCCTAAACCATACCCGCCTGTTTCTTTTGAACGTGATCTGTCTTCGCGATAAAAGCGATCAAACAAATGTTCCTGGGCTTCTTTGGAAATACTTGGACCAGTGTTTTTTACATGTAATTCCCATAATTTGGATCGTTTAGTTGAGATTACCTCAATTGTATCGCCTTGCTTTGTATACTTTAACGCATTATCCAACAAAATGACAATAACTTGATACACCTTCTTGCGATCAATGACCACAGTTGGAGAATTGGCTACGTCCAATGTAAAAACTTTTCCTTCCAATTCCGCCATTTCTTGAAAAGGTACGACTAAATCTGTTAAAAAGGCCTCCGTTTCAACCGCTTCTTTTTCTAACATTAATTGATTGGCATCACTCCGAGCAATCGTTAATAAATCCGCTGTCAATCCCGTCAAACGACGTGTTTCATTGAGTGCTTGCGCAATATTTTCAGATTCCTCTAAAATGGTCTGGTCTGGTTTTCGAAAAAGGCTTTCTAAGCGATTCTGGATAATGGTTAACGGCGTGCGTAATTCATGCGACGCATTCTCCACAAATTCTTGTTGCTTTTGCCATGCCTTTAAAATAGGTTTCATTGAAACAGCAGATAACCAATAGCTGATACCAATTGATAATAACCAAAATACAATCATACAACCGACCACGATTGCACGAAAATTGGTCAAAGAATGCTGAATTTGATTGACGTTTGATAATATTTGAACGTAGGCAATTTCATTATCTGCGTATTCTTTCGTTAATGAGTGAAAAACTAATTCATCTTCATCGTCTTGAATGGTTACTGTTTGAATTTCTTCTAATTGACTCGTTTGCAACCGTAGATTTTCCATTTGTGAAAATCGTCCACCTATCGCGTCTTTATTCAAAATTTCACCGTCTTTTGACCACAAAATAATTTGCGTGTTAAAACGGTTGCTGGAAGGACTTTTCGGCGGTTCTTTATGAAAATTCTCAGGGAAAGAATCATCGCGATAACGCGCAATTTCTTGTTGAATAAATTCAGGATTATGATTCATCTCCGTAATGGATTGATCGGTTTCACGATACGCAGTTTGACTTAATAATTGTAAGATAATCATTCCTAAAAAGACAAAAATTACCGCAAAGGCACTGACGTTCATCAAGAAAAAATTTCTGCGTTGTTTTCGTGAGAGGGTTTTGTTCATGTTTCCTCTCCTTTCAACATATAGCCAACATTTCGTAATGTTCGAAAATCCTTTTCTAAACCTGTAGGACGCAGATGTTTTCGTAAATGGCTCATATACACTTCAACGACGGTCACCGTTGTTTCAGAATCAAATCCCCAAATTCGGTCAAAAATTTGTTCTTTAGTTAAAATCATGCCTTGGTTTTGTAAAAAATACACCAACAAATCAAATTCGCGTCCTTGAATCGGTAAAATTTTTCCTTCATAAAGCACTTCTTTACTTGTTAATTGGCAAGTAATCGTTCGATACGTCAGCGTATTTTCATCAAAAAGACCCAATGAACGTTTGAGTAACGCTTTTATGCGCATGATTAATTCTTCCCGATAAAACGGTTTGGTTAAATAATCATCGGCACCTTTTTGAAATCCTTCTATTTTATCTTCTAAGCCATCTTTGGCTGTCAAAATTAAGACGGGCGTTTGGTTGCCCTGCTTACGAAGCTCCGCTAATACTTGATACCCATTCATTTCCGGCAACATCAAGTCAAGAATAATCAAATCATACACACCAGATTCGGCTTCGTATAATCCTTCATTTCCTGTATAGACTTGTGTTGCTTCACCTAATTCTGTGACAATTTCTTTAATTGTATCTGAGAGAATAACATCATCTTCAATCAATAAAAATTTAATCATTTTCTTCACCTTCTTTAAAGATATCATACCATTTTTAGCTTAATTCAGCCTTAAATTCTCGCTTAAGCTAAGTTTAAGGTTCACTTTTTATGATAGCACCAGAAAGCAAACGAAGGAGGAATAGAAATATGAAACTCAAAAAAGTATTTCAACGAAAAGAGAGCAAATATCTCTTCAATCAAAAACAATTCGAAGCGTTTTTTCAAGAACTACAACAGTATATGACCGTCGATCAATATGGCTTACACACGATTCGTTCATTATATTACGATACGGACAATTATCACTTTATTCGTCATTCGATGGATAAGCCCAAATATAAAGAGAAATTTCGTATTCGAAGTTATGGTACACCAACAAATGATAGTCTCGTTTTTTTAGAAATTAAGAAAAAAGTGAAAGGCATTGTTTATAAACGCCGAATTCCCTTAACTTACACCGATTATCTTGCGTGGGAACAAACAGGAAACTTCCCACTTGCATTGGAGCAGTCACAAATTGCTCAAGAAATTAATTGGTTATTTTTAAAACACACGGATTTACTGCCGAAAGTTTTGATTTCTTATGATCGACTTTCTCTTTATTTAGAAGATGATGAGGATTTTCGTGTAACTTTTGACCAAAATATTCGGTATCAAGTCAATCACGTAGCATTGGCTGCAACTCGCGGTGAATTGGTCGCACCAGAGTTAGATGTTTTGATGGAGGTCAAAGCAATGGGGGCGTATCCTTTGTGGTTTGTCGAATTATTAACGAAACATCACGTGCAAAAAGGTAGTTTTTCAAAATATGCACAAACTTATCAACGTTACTTATTCAAGGAGGAATTATTCTATGTTGTCTAGTCTATTTACAGAAGGTTCAGGAGATATCCATATTCAGGAGTTATTAATTTGTATCATTAGCGCCATTGTTCTAGGGATGCTGGTCGCTTTTATTCATATGTATCGCAATGTCTACACCAAAAATTTTGTAATTACCTTAGCCGTTTTGCCAGTTCTTGTTCAATCAGTGATTATGCTGGTAAATGGGAATTTAGGGACTGGGATGGCGGTACTAGGTGCGTTTAGTTTAATTCGTTTCCGTTCAGTGGCTGGTGGCGCTCGAGAAATTACAAGTATTTTTTGGTCGATGGGAATTGGTTTAGCAACTGGTATGGGGTATGTCTCATATATTGCGGTGTTCTCTGCCGTTGTTGCAATCTTTTTATTGGTTATCTATCGGACAAACTTTGGGAATCAAAAAACCACAGAACGTGAATTAAAAGTGACTATTCCAGAAGATTTAGATTATCCTGACTTGTTCACTGATATTTTTGAAACATTCGCTTATAGCCATCGTCTTGATTCCGTTCGAACTACTACTATGGGTAGCTTATATGAATTACGTTACATTTTATTACTTAAAGATCAACAACAAGAAAAAGAATTAATCGATGCCATTCGTGTACGCAATGGTAATTTACCAATTGTTTTAGGCAAGGTCGCCACTAATCGCGACGAATTATAGAAAAAAGGAAGTGGATTTGCATGAAAAAAATAATTTATGTCTCATTAGTAAGCGCCTTATTATTAGGTGCTTGCGCTCACAATGACACAGCTACCACTGACAGCACGGATCTCTCAATTGGCAATGAAGCAGTCCAGCTCACCGCTACAAATACAGAGACAATTGGTTCTTATGAAGATGAAGATTTTAATACAGATGCATCAGATAGCCTGGCAATTGAGCTATCTGATGCCACAGAAGCCAGTGATGGCGCAACTGTCGATAATCAAACAGTTACCATTACTAAAGCTGGAACCTATACACTGACTGGCGAACTTACAAATGGACAAGTCATTGTCAACGTTGGCAAAGAAGAGAAAGTTTACCTCATCTTAGACGGCGTGACTATTACGAATAAATCAGGTCCCGCTATTTTAATTGAACAAGCTGAAAAAGTCATTACGACACTCGCAGATAATTCAACTACGACCTTAACAGATGGTAGTGACTATCAATTAGAAGCAAATGAAACGGAACCAGATGCCACCTTCTTTAGCAAAGAAGATTTAGTTATTAACGGAGAGGGCGAACTAATCATTAATGGAAATTACAATAATGGGATTCGCAGCAAAGATGATTTGATTTTAATCTCTGGAAATTACACTATTAATGCGAAAAACAACGCCCTAAAAAGTAAAGATTCCATTCAAATTAAAGACGGACTTTACACGTTAACTACCGAAGAAGGCGATGGGATTCAAGCAAACAATACTGAAGATGAAACAAAAGGTTTTGTGGCAATCGATGGCGGTAGCTTCTTGATTACTTCTGGACGTGATGGCATTCAAGCCGAAACCAATGTAACCATTCAGCAAGCAGATATCACTATTCAAACCGGTGAAGAACCCATTTCAACAGAGGAAAGCTATAAAGGAATTAAAGCTGGTAAAGCAGTGACTATTCAAAGCGGAACATTGACGATTGATAGCGCTGACGATAGTCTCCATAGCAATGGAGATATTACCATTGCAAGTGGTAAATTAAAACTAACCTCAGCAGATGACGGAATTCACACCGACAATAATTTGACCATTGACGGTGGAACGATTGTTATCACCGATTCTTATGAAGGATTAGAAGCAAGCGTCATTACTTTAAATGATGGCGAAGTCTCAATAGTTGCTAGTAATGATGGCGTCAATGCAGGTGGTGGTAGTGATACCACTTCTGAAACAGGAACATTTGGCGCGGATTCCTTTGATGGCGGACCTGGTGGCGGCAATCAAGCCGATGAAAGTAAGCAAATTATTATCAATGGCGGAACGCTAGCGATTGATGCCCAAGGTGACGGCTTAGATAGTAACGGAAATATTCAAATGTCTGGTGGAACGTTAAGCATCAATGGACCAACTGAAAATGACAATGGTGCCCTTGATTATAACGGTACATTTGAACTAACTGGCGGAACTCTTGTTAGTAGCGGAAGTAACGGTATGGCAATGAATGTGTCAGAGTCTTCCACTCAACCTTCTTTTGGTATTTATTTTGATAGTACGCAAAAAGCTGGAACAATTATTAGTTTACAAGATAGTTCCGGAAATGTGGTTGTCACCTATCAACCAAACAAAGATTTCCAACATCTCACGATCTCTTCTGCTGATTTAAAAATTGGCGAAACGTATACATTGATTAGTGGAACTGAAGCAAACGGAACTGCTAAAAACGGCTTGTATGAGGAAGGAATTATTAACGGTATCGAACTTGGAACCCTGACACTTTCTGATGCAGTTACTAATGTGACCGAAACTGGTGAAGAAGCTTCTCAAACAGGTATGATGGGTAATCCCAGAGAATAATCGCAATAATAAAAAAGGCGGACATCGGATTGATGTTCGCCTTTAGTGGATGTTTAACTATAGTTATGCAATTATGCGGTAAATTTTAAATTTTTAGTTAATCGTTTCATTGGAAGGACCCGACCAACAAAATAAATCATTGCGGATTGAACAGGTAACATAATCACCGATTTAACTAAACGCGGCGCCCAAATTACCCAGCTTGTTAATGGTTGATTGTACATAATAGCTAACCAAATTGGCGTCAGAATTAAACTGATAATAATCGTGTTAGTTAGTGTACATAAGATCGCATTTTTCCAAGTTACTTCTTTGTTGTAGAAAAAGAATCCATAAATTGCGCCGCCGATGAAAGCATTCAATGTGAATCCGATAAAAAAGGTTGATTTAGCAAATAATGCCATCCCGATTAAATCAGCAATCACTGCGCCTATTCCTGTCCAAAAAGGACCAAATAACATGCCCATCACCATTTCTGGTACAAAGGTGAATGTAATTTTGAGGTACTGTGATTCAAATCCAACAATTCGCGACAAGACCACCATTAAAGCGATCAAAAGTCCCATGGTTGTAATCATGTGTGCGTTGACTTTTCTTTTCATTTCTAGCATCTCCTTAACGAGCTGCTACACAAATAAATATGCAGCGAATGCGAAAACAAAACCGCGGATAACATCCTTCGTCCAAGAGGCAACATCCCATCCTCTCAGCACTTAACGCTTTGTCTTCTACTCTGTTTTATTTGTAGATTACTCTACGCCTTGAATATAGCACAGGAAATCCATTTGAACAATAAAATACACTTAATTTTTCGTTATTTTCCGTAAATATTCTGAAAAGTTAGCTACTAACTATTTCATTTCTTTCGCCTTCAAAAAAACAGGTACGTCGAAGGCTTTACTTAGTGATTTCATCACAAAAAAGGCAATATTGTAATCAATCATACTATGAATTAACCCACCAAAGCCGATAAAGCCAAATAAGAAAATAAACAGGTTTCCTTCATACGTTGCACCTGCACTGTTTCCTGCAAGGAAGAAAATTGCTACCACAATCAATTCCACACTTGCATGGACTAAACCAATGATAAAGTTATACACTTGAAACTTCTTATTACTTAAAATAATTTCTGGATGTTTTTGTAAATAATTCGCACCAATCACCGCAAATACCACATGTGACAATGCTCGTAACGCAATAATAAATGGCGCCGTCATCATGAAACCAAATGCCGTTCCTAATGCGACTGCGATGGCAATACTTGGTGAAAAGAACATAGCTACAAATAATGGAACATGACTTGCTAAAGTAAAAGATGCCGGACCAATCACGATTTTCGGCATAATCATTGGAATAATAACTCCCATTGCGATTAATAACGCTGCTATCGTTAATTTTCTTACAGAATTAGTTTTCATTTTTTCTCCTCCAATGTGTCAAGACACTTCAAACTGAACCTATTCTATCGATAAATAGGCTAGGTGTCAAGACACTTATTAAAAAATGAGTCAGAGAATCATTCTCCGACTCATTTTTTCGTTGATTTTAATTCTTTCTGTAGTTTTTTATTTTTAATTACGAGTATAATAACAAAAATAAATAACAATCCGACAGCTACACCGATGCCTATCGTTAGCCAAGAAAGAGGTGTTTTTTCAATCGATACATCTGTTTGATTATATTCTTTCGCTTCATCCGCTTCAATCGTAAACGTCGGTGCGCCTTGCCACACGTTGTCACCTGCTGTTAACGTTGTTTTTACCGTATACGTTCCCGCTTCAAATGCTTGTCCACTCAATGGGATAAAATAATTCATTTTGGTATTCGGTGCGAAAGTAATCATTTTTGTTTCTTCAATTATGGTTTGCTCATCACGACTAATAGCATACGACAGTTCCACATCACCAATATAAGTCGGTGTACTATTTTCTATAACCACACTCACAGCATTACGCGCATTTTCTTGGAGTGCCTTAGCAGAATTAATTTTGATTTCTGGTTCAACAGTTTCTAAACGATTGCGTACAATCAACGCAATTTCTCTTGCAAATAAGTTTTGCACGTTCCCTTCAAATTCCTCTGAACCAACCTGTTGAATGTAAAGACCGCCTGCTAAAACCCCAGCAAACTCCTCGTTTGGCATAGCAACTTCGATAGTGATTTGCTTTGTTTCATTCGGTTTTAAGGTGACTTCTTTATCTGAAACAGCCACTAAATCTTCAATGTCAAACGCTGCTGAATCAGATTTTCCTTCTGAACTATCTGAATACACAATGGCACCATTCGAATTATTAACTGCGCGATGAAATGAAACAGCTAATGTCAATTCTTTCTCACTGGTATTTTTGAGTTCTAATGATAGTTCCTCTGTTTGTTTAGGTTGTAGTAATAAATCATAATACATTAATTCTTTGTTCGTTTGGGAGTCAGGAACCTTGATATTCGCTTCAAAACTACCTAGTGATGCAGCTTCTACAGGTACCGCATAACTATAAAAGAGTATGACTGCTCCTATACATAACAAGCAATTCACTATTCGTTTCATTCTTTCATCCCCTTTTTGACAACAGTTCCATTATGGCGTAGTTGGCGCGTATGAAAATGTCCAAATTAAGCTCGTTTGGTACTGACCAGCTTTTTTATCTGTATTTGCAGGAATTTCTAATTCAAATTCTTCAATCGGTAATTTCGTTTCTCCTGCACCTGTCCCTGCATTTGCTGTTAGAACATCGTAATCCTGATTAAACAAGACAAACGTTAATTGATTGCCTGTAATATTAGAAGTTGGCGGTACCCCCAGATTATTATTTAATGTTCCGACTTTGAAATTCAGTTGCGCATTTCCTAACGTCGAAGCACCTAAATTAAACTGCGAGACTTGTTTCACTTTTAATGACCATGTTGATGTAGCGTCGCCCCGGTTATCGCGAACAGCAATTGTTCCTGTTGTTAAATTATTCCCATTTTTCTCACCAGTATTGTCTGTTGTTGCGTACCATTTTTCTGCAGTAGTTGTTTGAATTTCATGTGCACCAAAGTCTAAGTTTGTGGGTAATTTAGCGGTAGGATCTGCACCTTGTTCTTCTGGGTCAAAAATAATATCTCCTGGCGTAAATTCTACTTCTCCTGTCGTATTGTCAGCAGCAAAAACAACAGGTGCTGTACTAAAACTCACTAATCCAAATGCAGCAACCAATAAAAAAATTCTTTTTTTCATTTTGATAACCTCCTAATTTTAATGATGTTGTAAATAGCCATTGCAATTAAAATAATCCCGAAGAAACCTAACATTTGATTAATCGTTTCACCAAACTGTCCAAACGGTGGTTTAGCAGTAGACTCTGTTGTTTCATGAGAAAAATCAGTTGTTGACGTTTCTGTCGTTGTTTCCGTAGTTTCTTCGGTGGTTTCCCCGTAATAAAATTCAACATTTCCAGTAGTTACCTCTGCATGAACCTCTATGAAAAAAACGCAAAAATTCAACATTATTAGCGTAATAATAAATTTTTTGACCATTTCCTCCCTCCTCAAGGAACATCTGATAGCGTCCAAACTAAAGTTGTTTGATAAGTTCCTGTATATTTGGGGGTATTTTCAGGGATATATAGGTAAAAAGATGATAAATCAATAGTGACAGCGCCTGATGCTTGTGCATTTTCCAAACTTAAAAGGCTGACAGTTTCTTGATTATATAAAGAAATGTTTTCACCTTGAGGATAGCTAATATCCTCAGGTTGAAATTGAACCCTTGTAATTTCGCCAATATTCATCTGTAACTGAGCATTAGGCAACGGATATTCGCCATTAAGCCATGCACTTTCTTGCTTCACACTTAGTTCCCATTTCGAACTGGTTTCGATTGTTTTAAGTCGATAATCCGTTACAGAGATTTGTCCTGTTGTCACTTGGTTTTCATTTTCAGCAACCCACGTTTCTGCTGCTTTCGTTTGAATTGGATGTGTTCCAAAATCTAAATTTGTTGGCAAAGAAAGCTGCCATTCAAAAATCTCTCGTGCAAAATAAATATAGTTTTTACTTTGCGATTGAGAAAGAAGATTGACATCAATAACATTCGCCTGAACAATTGTCCCAATAAACGCTGCATCTAAGTCGGTATTCACATGCCTCGGACGACTAATTTCTGTTGGAATATCAATGGTTGAATCAGCTAATACTGAACCATCAGCTAGTTGTTTTAATAAGCTTTCTGTTGAATTAAATGTATTTTGAGCAAGTGTGATGGTACTATCTAATGTTGCCTCTAAGGCTTTTACACTAGTCGTTAATGTACCATTGACAATTTTTAAAATTTCCCCGATTAAAGGTAAATTTTCCGCTCCAGGCAACAGGCTAATTTTTAATTCAATCGCTTTTAATTCATCGAGTAGTTGATTGACCGTATCTTGCAATTTCATCGCCAAACCATTATCTAGTTCAACAACCACTGCTTTACCATCTGCGGTTAAGGTCACATTCTCAGAAAATGCTACATTATTGAGTGCTGATAAATCGGTTAATTCTTTTAGCTTGGCACTCAAGTCACCTGTATTAACAGAAACAACATCGGATAACGTAATCAAACCTAAGACTTTGCCTTTCAATAAATTGGTCACACCATCTAATAATGTTCCTACAGCGCCACTTACCGTCGTAATTAAAGTAGTAAATACAGGCATATTATTTTTTTCTAACAAAATATTCCCGTTAAAATTAGCTTGCTCATTTCCTACTGATACTTGATTTAACATCGTTTCAGGAATGACCACCACAGCCTTTTTTTTCGTTCCTACTAAAACAATCTGCCCTAAATCCACCGTCTCATTTCCTTCTATAGTAAAGACCACTCTTTTTTGCACTTCATTGACGGGCCAACGATACTCATTTGTTGTCTGGCTGTCATTTTGTGAGGAAAGATTGTTTAAAAGTTCTAATCCTACGATAGCTGCCTCTACTTTTTTTACGTGAAAATAACTGGCCGAGGTTATAGATAATAAGAAAAGAAAGAGAACTATTTTGCGAATAAACAGCTGACGTTTGTGTTCTTTTTCCATCTATCATCCCTCCATTTTCAGTAAACTTTAGATACAAACAGACAATTACAGGGGGAAGATTCTTTGCATACTAATCTACTGTAATTGTCCATGACTCATATTAAATTTTCAGTCTACCATCTTCCTCTTCGTATTTTGTTTTTTTCTTTAAACACTTTTGCATCTGAAGGGATGCTTTCTGGCGAATCATCGGTATGAGTTTCCCAAGGATATAACCCATTTTCGTCTTTTTTAAAATTGTCTAGTGAATCATTTAGTTCTTCTTTTCGATTACGTTTAATACGTTTTCTTACTGATACAGCATAGAGTGCTAAAGCAAATAATGCAATCACTCGAATGACGCCATAAGATTCCATAATTATTCACTCCCAAAGGTTAAACTGCGATAGTTAACAAGTCCTGATAAAAAGTGTTCTGCATCGTCAATTCTCATTCTGAAACGGTCATGTCTAGCAAAAAATCCATATTCAATCTTATACGGTGCTTTGAAATACATCGCAAATTCAGGGAACATCGTACCAGTTACGATTTCATGATACGCACGATGACTCATCACATCAAAAATACGATTTTTTGCTGCTTCAAATTCTTCATCAGAAATAATTTCTTTACGTCGATCATATACCTCTAACTTCAACATCATTTTGGCAGCGGCAACTAATAACTCAAGCATCGTCGGATAAGCAGTATCACGACTTTCCATAAAATCAATTCGATTTAAGGCATTTTTCATCCCAAAGATATAATAGTCATCTTTTTGTTCATGTTTTAAAAATTCGTTAACTGCATAACTCAACCAATGATCATGATATTTTTCATAATTATTAGCAACAAAGTGCGTCATTAGTCGTTTACAAATGGCAAAAATTTCTTCATCTTTCATTAATTCATAGGCACGTAACATTGAGAACAGAGCTTCACCATCATAATAAATAATTCTAAACTTATCTTTAATTGCTAAATGGCCATCAAAGACATGTATCGTCTCATCATTTTCAGTAAGGAATCGTTTTTCGATCGTTCGTGTTAAAGTTTTCATTTTTTCAAAGAAACGTGTATCATTGGTAATTTGTGTATACTTTGCCGAAGCCAAGATGGCAACTGCTTGTGCCCCCAATTTATATTCAATGGTTTCTCCAATTTGATCTTTAATAAAATAATCGCCGTCGTTTTCTTCAGCTAGATTTTCAAATCCCCAAACTAAACCTTGCAGTGAATGTTCAATCATCTCTTGATTATCTAGAAACTCGCCAGCTTCTAACAATGCATATATTGAAGAGAAATGACGAATGGCATTGTAATTTCGAATATTACGATCGTAACACGGAAAATAACCATAGATAAATTCGCCAGCTTCATCCAATTGATCTAATAAATAATTGGAACCTTGATGAATGACTAAATCAAGCATCTCACGGAAGTTATCTTCTTCCACAATTCGAAATTGATTACCAAAACCATAGTCTTTTAATTCATAAAATTGATTTTCATCAATAAAAAAAGCTTTTGTTTTAAATAAATAAATATCTGACGTTAAGAAATAGTTCATTGTATGGTCTAGAACATTGTATTTTCTTTTAACGTAATTTTTATAATTAGCTGTGTCGAAATGGAGATTTGCTTTATTTTGACCAATTTTGTGATTTTTATCTGGAACTAATAAAGCATTTGCGGTAATTTCTTCTTTCAAAAAACTCCTCTTTTTAAAACCTTCAAGTCGAAGTCCAAACTCAACATAGTTATTCCGATTGATACTATTAATAATTTCTAATAATTCCTCATATGTAACTTTTGTTTCTTCAGTAATCAAGTCAATACGAGCATATTCAATATTTATTGATAAGGAGCGATAGAACGAAGCTAATTTGTCCCAACTTTGCTTCAATGTTCTGCCATAAAATTCCTTTACATGGCAACGGGAAGCACTTTTTCCATAGCTTAAAATAAAAATAGAGGTTTTTATTTCAGCATTCTTATATGTCTCAAAAGTTTCAAATAATTGGTTCAATGTTTGACTCTTAGATACTACGTTGTTCATGTCTTTCCCTCCTCAATTTCAAAACGATGAGGGAATTACTCCCTCATCGAATGTTCGCTCTTACTTGTTCTTACTTAGGATTTTTTTTACCTTTTCTAGATTTCCAAATACCAAATCCAGAGATGGCAGCTAATAAAGCACCGAAGATTGATGCAGTCGCACTCACTTCAACCCCTGTTTGAGGTAACCCAGGTTTGCCTGTAGATGGTTTATTTGTACCATTTCCGCCAGGTTTACCATGGTTATGATCGCCTTTTCCAGGTTTATCAGGTTTGCCACTATCTTTCTTACCTACAGTGACTTCTGTTGGATTGCTTTCAGCTTTTCCAGGTTCTTGAGATGTGACAAATAGTTTGTCGCCTTCACGTAAACCAGAAACAGCTACCAACCATTTACCATCAGCGCCAACAATTGCTTTACCAATCACTTTACCGTCTTTGTCACGGATAGTAATAGCCGCACCTGGTGTTCCTGTACCAGTGATTGTTTTATCCCCTTCTTTAACAGGGTTTACAGTTGGTTGAGATGTTTGGTTTTGCGCTTTTACTGTGGTAATAACTGTCTTACTTACTTTCTTACCATCAACTTGAGCAGTGATATATAATTTATCGCCAGCTTTTAGTCCGGTTACTGGAATAGCAAATTCACCATTTGCTCCTGCAACACCTTTAGCAATAATGTTTCCATTCTTATCACGAATAACAATTTCAGCGTTTGGAATAGCATCCCCGGTAACAAGGACATCGCCTTCAGTAATTTCATCTACATATGGCTCATCTGTGTCTCCATCACCATCGGCATCAGAGTCGCTATCTGAGTCTGAGTCGCTGTCTGAATCTGAGTCGCTATCTGAGTCGGAATCACTGTCTCCGTCGCTGTCGCTATCTCCATCAGAATCTCCGTCTGAATCTGAGTCGCTGTCTCCATCGCTATCTCCGTCTGAATCTGAGTCGCTATCTCCATCAGAGTCGCCATCGCTGTCTCCGTCGGCATCTGAGTCGCTATCTCCATCAGAATCTCCGTCTGAATCTGAGTCGCTGTCTCCATCGCTATCTCCGTCTGAATCTCCGTCACTATCTCCATCACTGTCGCTGTCTCCATCGGAATCACCATCTCCATCGCTGTCTGAATCTGAGTCACTATCTGAATCGGAATCGCTGTCTGAGTCTGAGTCACTATCTGAATCGGAATCGCTGTCTGAGTCTGAGTCACTATCTGAATCGGAATCGCTATCTGAGTCTGAGTCGCTGTCTGAATCTGAGTCACTATCTGAATCGGAATCGCTATCTGAATCGGAGTCGCTGTCTGAATCGGAATCGCTATCTGAGTCTGAGTCGCTGTCTGAATCGGAATCGCTATCTGAGTCTGAGTCGCTGTCTGAATCGGAATCGCTATCTGAGTCTGAGTCGCTGTCTGAATCGGAATCTCCATCTGAGTCGCCATCGCTGTCGCCATCAGAATCACCGTCTGAATCACCATCAGCATCGCCATCCGCGTCTCCATCCGCATCTCCGTCTGCGTCGCCATCGCCGTCTGCGTCGCCATCTGCGTCTCCATCTGCGTCGCCATCGGCATCTCCGTCCGCGTCGCCGTCAGCATCGCCGTCCGCATCACCATCACCATCGGCATCTCCGTCTGCATCTCCATCAGCATCGCCGTCCGCATCTCCATCGGCATCGCCATCGGCATCTCCGTCCGCGTCGCCATCCGCATCTCCGTCCGCATCACCATCTGCGTCGCCATCGGCATCGCCGTCCGCATCGCCATCTGCGTCTCCATCTGCGTCTCCATCTGCGTCTCCATCTGCGTCTCCGTCCGCATCGCCATCGGCATCGCCGTCCGCATCACCATCAGCATCGCCATCAGCATCGCCGTCTGCATCTCCATCGGCATCGCCATCAGCGTCTCCATCTGCGTCGCCATCGGCATCGCCGTCCGCATCGCCATCTGCGTCACCATCTGCGTCTCCGTCCGCATCACCATCCGCATCGCCATCAGCATCGCCGTCTGCGTCTCCATCAGCATCGCCATCAGCATCGCCATCAGCGTCACCGTCCGCATCTCCGTCTGCGTCGCCATCTGCGTCGCCATCGGCATCGCCGTCCGCATCGCCATCTGCGTCGCCATCAGCGTCACCGTCCGCATCGCCATCAGCATCACCATCCGCATCGCCATCAGCATCGCCGTCCGCGTCGCCATCAGCATCGCCGTCCGCATCTCCATCGGCATCGCCATCGGCATCTCCGTCCGCGTCGCCATCCGCATCTCCGTCCGCATCACCATCTGCGTCGCCATCGGCATCGCCGTCCGCATCGCCATCTGCGTCTCCATCTGCGTCTCCATCTGCGTCTCCATCTGCGTCTCCGTCCGCATCGCCATCGGCATCGCCGTCCGCATCACCATCAGCATCGCCATCAGCATCGCCGTCTGCATCTCCATCGGCATCGCCATCAGCGTCTCCATCTGCGTCGCCATCGGCATCGCCGTCCGCATCGCCATCTGCGTCACCATCTGCGTCTCCGTCCGCATCACCATCCGCATCGCCATCAGCATCGCCGTCTGCGTCT
Organism: Enterococcus sp. DIV2402; assembly: GCF_017426705.2. Taxonomy (NCBI): domain Bacteria; kingdom Bacillati; phylum Bacillota; class Bacilli; order Lactobacillales; family Enterococcaceae; genus Enterococcus; species Candidatus Enterococcus lowellii. The sequence continues at coordinate 3,089,536 of NZ_CP147251.1, forward strand.
CCATCAGCATCGCCATCAGCATCGCCATCAGCGTCACCGTCCGCATCTCCGTCTGCGTCTCCATCTGCGTCGCCATCGGCATCGCCGTCCGCATCGCCATCTGCGTCGCCATCAGCGTCACCGTCCGCATCGCCATCAGCATCACCATCCGCATCGCCATCAGCATCGCCGTCCGCGTCGCCATCAGCATCGCCATCGGCATCGCCGTCTGCGTCTCCATCAGCATCACCATCCGCATCGCCATCAGCATCGCCGTCCGCATCGCCATCTGCGTCACCATCGGCATCGCCGTCCGCATCGCCATCTGCGTCACCATCCGCGTCACCGTCCGCATCGCCATCAGCATCACCATCAGCATCGCCGTCTGCGTCTCCATCAGCATCGCCATCAGCATCGCCGTCTGCGTCTCCATCAGCATCACCATCCGCATCGCCATCGGCATCGCCATCAGCGTCGCCATCGGCATCGCCGTCCGCATCACCATCAGCATCGCCATCAGCATCGCCGTCCGCATCGCCATCTGCGTCTCCGTCCGCATCGCCGTCCGCATCACCATCAGCATCGCCATCAGCATCGCCGTCTGCGTCTCCATCTGCGTCGCCGTCCGCATCGCCATCAGCGTCACCGTCCGCATCGCCGTCCGCATCACCATCAGCATCGCCATCGGCATCGCCGTCTGCGTCTCCATCGGCATCGCCGTCTGCGTCTCCATCGGCATCGCCGTCCGCATCACCATCCGCATCGCCATCAGCGTCTCCATCGGCATCGCCGTCTGCGTCTCCATCAGCGTCTCCATCAGCATCGCCGTCCGCATCGCCATCAGCGTCACCGTCCGCATCGCCGTCCGCATCACCATCAGCATCGCCGTCTGCGTCTCCATCGGCATCGCCGTCCGCATCGCCATCAGCGTCACCGTCCGCATCGCCGTCCGCATCGCCATCGGCATCGCCGTCTGCGTCTCCATCAGCGTCTCCATCAGCATCGCCGTCCGCATCGCCATCAGCGTCACCGTCCGCATCACCATCCGCATCGCCATCAGCATCGCCGTCTGCGTCTCCATCTGCGTCGCCATCGGCATCGCCGTCCGCATCGCCATCAGCGTCACCGTCCGCATCACCGTCCGCATCGCCATCAGCATCACCATCGGCATCGCCGTCCGCGTCACCATCCGCGTCGCCATCGGCATCGCCATCAGCGTCACCGTCCGCATCACCATCCGCATCGCCATCAGCGTCTCCATCTGTTTCATCATCTTCTGGAACAATAATGTCTGCGTTAGGGCTGATGTAATCTACACCATCACGATTAACAGTTGAGTTAACAGTCAATTCTTCATTTTCTACAACTGCACCTACAGGAATTGTAATAGAAAAATTACCATCGCCATCTGTAGGTCCACTTCCTACTACATTTCCATCTGCATCTTTGATTTCAACTGTAACATTTGGATCTGCCGTACCGGTTACTGTATAACCATTTACTGAATCACCAGTAATTGTTGGTACCGGTGTTACTAAAGTTGGAATTTCAGCAGGTGTTGGATCACTTTCATTTCCTTCAACGATAGCGACCACATTCACTGGTTGTCCTGGATAAACATCTTCACCATTGATTGGAATTGTATAATTACCATCACCATCAGCTACACCACTAGCAATTACATTTCCATCTGCATCACGAACTTCTATTTCTGCATCAGGATCAGCTGTTCCGCTCACTGTATAGCCTGCTGTGTTTCCTGTTACAGTAGCAGTTGGTGCTGTAACATCTATAGCAGCTGCTTCAAAATAAATGGTATTGGCATCACTAGAATTATTTAAAATATTAATATCAATTGTGTTTCCTTCAATAACTGCACCATTAAAATTAAATGCACCATCATTTGGAACGCCTACTGGATCTACTGTATCTGTATTAAGTGCAACTGGAATAGTCGCATCCATTCCACCTAATACCGCAGCATCTGCTAATTGATTAACCAATTCTCCTGCATTATTTATAACTGGATTTAATAGAAGATTTACTGCTGCATTCAGAGTAGTTTTGATCGGGTTAAGAATTAAGTTAGCTGCTGCTACTACTGGTGTGGCTATTCCTTGCTGAATAATATTGGCATTAGGATCTACTGTAATGCTTAAACTATTGATAGCATCATTCAGATCGTTCAAAATGTCTGTAACATTTTGAGCTAAAATTAATCCTAAACCGTCATTCACATCCACATATAAATGAGTACCGTCTGGTGATAACATAACATCTGAAGCAAATGTTGCTGTATCAAGTGCAATTAAATCATCTAATAACTCTTGAATTACAACGCCAGTAGTAGAAACATTAGAAATAATGCCAGCAGTGCCAGTAATAGTATCCACTATCTGACCAACTCCTGTTACTAAGCCACCCACAGCAGTTGTAAGAGCGCTTAAACCACCTGAAAGTAAAGGTACATTATTTAAATCTAAGCTAAAACTTGAATTAATTTGAGCTTGGCCATTAGTTGCTATACTTCCTTGCAAGCCTTCTGGAATTGAAATAACAATGCGTTTATTATTATCTGAAATAAGAGAAGCATCAATAGGACTTGTCCCAGATACAAAAATATTAAAATTTTCTACCCCAGTTCCAACTCTATAAGCAGTCCCATTATCATACAATCCATTTAGAATAGTTCCACTATCATTACTTGTAGTTACATTTTGTAATATAGAAGCATCAACTAAAGCTGCTTCTACAGTACTAGGTGCCCATAACAATGTTGCTGGTGCCACTACAGTTCCAGTTAATAACAACCCTGTTACTGCTGCATTGGCTAAAATACTATTTCTTTTGGAGACGCGTTTTCTTTGCTTCGCGTTCATAATCTTTTTATAGTCGTTCTTCTTCATTACTTATCCTCCTTACAAAAAGGCTTGCATCCTTTGCTTGTGAACATGAGTAACCAACCAACAAATCTCAACTCGGGAATACTTTGAATGTCCCTCCTTCTTTTTTCCCTAAACTAACCAACGATTATATATATATTATTCAATCTAATATTAAAAAAATATTAGATGCGAATACCAAATAAAGTAGATTTTTTGAACATTTGATAAGATAACTATCGACCTCAATTAAGCACATCAAGGTATAGCTTCTTGCTTAACACTGTACTGTTTTAATTGTTCAGCAACTGTATAAAATTTACTGAGTGACGATCCTTTAATAAATATGAAAGAATCATCTTCTATATATTTTTCAACTTCTTTAGCAATTAATTCTTTTTCTTCAAACCATTGGATTTCTGGAAGTTCGTTTGCCAGTTGTTGAAATGCCTTACCACATAAAAATATTTGGTCAGCTGGACTATCTTGTATCATTTCTTTTAATTTATAGTGCTCTTGGAAGCTGATTTCTCCTAAATCTGCGACTTCCCCCAGTACTAATAAACTATTTCCCGTATAAAATTTTCGTTTTTCTTTAAATGTTTGCAAACCATTTTTTAAAGCAAGAATGGAACTATTATGTGTGTCATCAATTAAAGTAACTTTCATATCCTCATTTTCAATCACACATTTCTCCAAATTCCTCGGCAAATTATGATACTCTTGAAAACAATGAATATAATCATTTACGGCATAACCTAAAGCATCGATTGCTAGTAAGCTAGCCATAATATTTTGGATTCTTCCTAAATTATCCGCAACTACTTTAAATGTATAGAGGTGACGATTTAATGACACTGTTATTTCGGAATCATCTCGTGTAATAATCCTTTCTACTAAACAACAATCCGCAGTAGAATCTGTTAAACTATATGTTTTAATCTGCAAATTTTGACTATTTGCTTCACGGAGTATTTTCCATAAATATTTTTCTTCAATATCACCATTAATAATTGCCGTAGCTCCATTTTTTGTATGTCTAAACAGTTCCGTCTTACAGGATAGATTTCTTTCTACACCATATTTTGCATGGGCATTTCCATATGATGTCATAATTGCAACATCACTACGATAACGATACGTCTCATTCCCATACCCTAATCGATTCATACATCCAACAGAAGCTTCAATTAATGCTATGGTAGGATTAGTAATTAGACTCAATGCAATATCTAAATTAGGAAGATGTAAGCTTGAATTTCCTGTATTACTAGTTGGCTTTTCTTTTTCTAACAATTGCTCTAAAAGCATTCGCACAGAAGATTTCCCTGCACTACCAGTAATAGTAACCATTTTTCCAGAAGCATTTTCTGTCATGCAATCTGCTAATAATGACGCTGTTTGTAACCCATTCTCTACAATATATTGCGGGATACTGTCTTTATACTGTTCGATTGGCGTATCTGTAATAATTAATCCTATTTTATGAATGGCATTACTATTTAGTAACTGTTCATTTCTATGCAGTGGGTTCCAGTTAGGTAAATAAATCATATTTTTTAAATCTTCTTTACTTAAAGAAACATATACGGCATTTTCACACTGCGTTTCTTCTATTACTTTTGGATCAATACTCATAAAATCAAAATTAAAATCGGGGATAATGTCTGATTGTAAAAAATACCCCTTCAGATTTTGGTCAAACCACTCTAACCATTTACTGTTTTCATTAGCTGTCTGCGTTTTCCTTTTAAAAGCATCTATTTCATAGTACAGGTGACCTGCTTCATCTTTTTTTGCACTAGTTAGTAACTTATTCGAATTAAGCGTTTCTATATCTTGAATAACTGTTTGTCTATCTTTTTCATTAATAAAATAAGGTTGCCAAAATGTATCAAGATTAAAATTCCAAAAAGGATAGATTTGTATTTTATTCTTTTGGATATTCCATTTTAAGAAATAACCATATGGGAAATTTTCTGGTTTAGTGAATTCTAGACCATTATTGTTAAAAATCCCGTTACCTATGCTATAAAATACCCGTGTTCCATCAATTTCTTCTACTTCTTGAATTTTATGGGGACCACTACCAATAATTAAGTCCGCACCTTTTTCAACTAAAATTTTTGCTAACTGTCGTTGTGATACTAATACATTTTTGAAATCTACACCCCAATGTGCAAAAACAACCACTTGGGTTTGAGGATTTCTATTTTTAAATTGTTTGATTTCTTCTAATAATATTCCATCTAATGTGGTAACTCCTGAACGATTTGTTGCATAAAAGTCAAAATCTAAGTCACGCCCATTACGATGCCAATATCCTGAAAAAAATGCTAACTTCTGATTCCCATAGGTTACAATTACTGGTTTAATGGCATCCGACAGATTTTCACCTGAACCTATTGTAGAAATTTCTGCTGCTTTTAAACTATCAATCGTATCTAAAAGCGCCTCTTCTCCATAGTCTTTCGCATGATTATTTCCCAAGTTAATCATCTTAACGAAACGATTTTTTAGTTCCTTAATCGTTTTTTCTTTATCCCCACCAAGATAGAAAACTTTTCTTTCGTTATAACAAGGTTCATTGGGTTTGATTAGCACCCCCTCATAAGTAACAATATTGAAGTCTTCCTTCTTCATTTTTTTTGATAATTTTTCAAAAGAATGTGCATAACCATATTTTTGTAACGCATCTGCTTGATTTTTCAACTTACGTTTTTTTGTATAAAATTCACCAAAATACGTATCTGCTAGGATATTAATGATGGGATTCTCTAACTCTATTTCCTCTATTTTTTCATCTGAGACTAATGAGGTTAATAAAGCTAATTCAACGGTTTGAATATAGTTTTGACTGTTAATAACTAGTGAACACACCAACTGTCCAGCAACCTCACGAAAAATTAAAGCATTACTCTGTTGATCTCCCCAAAAAATGCTAGCAATAGCATCACCTTTTAAATCCATAAATGATTGCGGTTGATATTTTTTCCCCTGAATAATATGAATTCTATTTTTTATATAAGAAAAAGTGGATCTTGCTAATTTCAAGTAAGCTAAACCAACTTTATAATAATCAAATAAGTTCGTTTTTTGACGATTGGCTTGACGCCCCGTCAAACTAATCTGAGATTTTTTTGAGATATTTAATTTAATGGCTAGTTGATTTATTTTTTTCCGTGCTTCTTTCTCACTGCCATACAATTGGCATAAAGCGCGGATACAGTCTGGTGCATTTAATGAAATTGCTTGATTTAATACATCAATTAATAAGCGTTCTTCCCCACGAACGCCATGCGTTGAACGTAATGCGTCTTTTTCAACCATTGCGCCTCTAGAAAAAGTTACTACTTGATCTGGAGATAACTTCTTATCTTGTAAATCTGTCAAAATCAGCAAATAAAGCAATAAATGATTTACTCCCCACGGCGATAAACGATTGCCTGTTGGGCGTTCATTAAATAATTTTGTATCTGAAAAAGTAAGTGCTGTTGCTTCGTACGTATGATTTTCCCAACATTCCATAATACCCCTCCAAAACTCATTTTCATTTTTAAAAAAAATTCTAATGCTTCTTTTTGGTTCATTCTGTGGTGCTATAGTTCATCTTTACAAAGAAATAAGCATAACTTTATTACAACCCAAATGCTGTCGTCATGTCTGTCGTCATTTGGTCAACAGGAACAACGTCTACTAGCTGTCCTTGAATAATTAATCGACTGGTTGCATCATAATCGCCACAGGTTACTAATGTAACGATAGCTTGACCAGGTACTTCATCTAAAACTTCTGTCGCATCAGGTGCAACGGATTTTTTTGAATAGGTTTCATAAATATAAACATTTGTTAAATCATTCAGATAGATACGATCGCCCATGCTCACATTCACTAATGGTGAAAATAACGCATAGGGATCATAAGACAAATGACTGGCTAAGGCATAGTTTCCACTGCCCATCACTTGAGAAGGCGACATTGTTCCTGCTCCCCACAATAAGTTCTCATTTGCTAAGCCTAAAAAAATAGGTAAATTGAGATTGACACTTGGAATAGCAATTCCAGCAACAACAGGATATGTTGAATTTTTTTTATTTAGTTGTGCTTCTACTACAGCTTGGGTACTAATCGGTTCCACTGCTGAAAAATCAAAGGTAATGCCATCTGTATTTTGTGCATTCGCCTTTTCTTCTGAGTCAATATCTTGCTCTTTTTTTGTAGAAGAGTTTGTTATATTAGAAGATGAATTGGTTGCATCTGTTGATTTACTTTGAGTAATTTTTTTTTGGTTTTCAAGAATCTCTTCTCGATTCACGTTCGCTATGGTAAATGATTGACTATTATGGCGAACAATTGCTTCTTGAATTTGATTGTTAAAAATTAAAAGTAAAGCAACGATTAGTAACATAAGAAAAAAAACGAGTTTGATTCTTCTTTTTGTTTTTTCTTTCATACTATAAATCTCCCATTAAAATAATCTGTAGTTAGCTAGCAAATCTGCCTCTTGAATATGAATGTACTTCAATTTAACAAATAAACCCTACCTTTTTTATAATTATTTTTTAATCAAAAAATAATTCTCATATAAATTTCCTAATTTTTATCCTTGGATTGAAAAACAAAAAAACATATTTTATTCTTCACAAAAAAGACACATATAAAATAACGACAAATATCCAGCAATTCGAAAAAATCATTGTCTTTTTGTCGTGTTATTTTTTTATTCCAGCTTTTTTATTATTAAAAAGTATTTTTTGACTAAATCTATCTGTACAAGTCAAGGACAACGGTTTCAGTTTTTATAGTTTTTTTACCTTTTTTTATAAAAAAAATTATAAAAATCCATCTTTTTTTATAAAAAAAGCCATAAGGATTGATAAAATCCTTATGGTTATCGTAATTCTGATTGTGATTCATGTTTTTTCCACCAACGTGTATCAACAATCTTCTGAAATAGAAACTCTAGATCAGTTGCTTGAGGTAAATTTAGCAAAAATACAAATTCTTTGTCGACATTCGTTGCTATGCGCCTACTATCTGTTATGACAATATCCGCTCTATCCACGACAGGTGTCACAATTGCTCCTATATTTGCAAAATTTGTTACTAATGTTTCAATAAAATGATTGTAAAAACGGCCTTGAGAAAAATCAATATAAATATAAACAGGATCTAAAATAGCTTCTAATGGTAAAACAGTGATGATTGTCATCATATAATTCAAAAACAAATATTTTCTACGGTCATGCAAAAAGGGTTCTGTTTCTTTTAAGTTAGAAATATAAATCGTTAAAAATGCGTGTATTTCCGGAAATCTGTTTTTAAAATACTCCACTTGTTCTGCATTAATAAAGTAATTATGGATTTTTCCTTTATTGAGCAAATCAATATGAACATAAAAAATTTCTTTATATAATTGGTTCGTTTCTTCAGGATAATTCCAAATTCTAGGAAATTTCTTTTGTAAAGCACTAATGAAACTGCTATTCCAACGACTTATCGTAAAGGTTGACGGAAGTTCTAAGGGGTAAGTAAGGCTTTCTAAACTAAAATAATAGCGACTCAATGCGTAAATTTCATTCCATAGTATATTTTCTGACAATTGAAATCGCTCTAAAAACAACCGACTAGTATTTATCAATTCCTTTGGCAAAAGCTTATTGTCGATAATTTCAAATTCGCAATCATTTTCTATGAAATAATGATGTCTAATACGTGTATCAATAACAAACAATGTGTGTTTTATATGGAGCTTTTGAAAGAGTGTGGTATTTACAAAATGTAATTTTTTCTGTTGATTATTAATAAAAAAATCATCGCTTTTCTCATAAATTAAAAAATTATTTTTTTCAATTTTTAATAAAAGCTCTGTTGCCCAAAAACGTAATTCCACTTCATTTTCTGCTTCTACTTGAAAGCGTCGATTAATCTTAAATCCTAATTTTTGTAATTCTTTGTTTAGTTCACTTTGGCTTTTATGCGCAATTGGGTAACTAATTGATTCCGTTAAAGCAAATTCATTTAACGATTTATACGTTTGTAAAAAGGCTTGTAACACAAGGCGGTACTTGATTGATTCTTGAATATATAATTCAAAAAGTGTTTCAGCAATATTATGTTCTTTAGAACTCAACATAATATTTTGGTCAATAATCTCTATCGCACATAATTTATCCAAATCAAAACGCTGAAAATCCATTAGCAAACTTTGGGTAAGTCGTTTGAATACATAATTCGAAGTTTGCAATTCATTCATCATTTCATTGATCGATAAGGTAAAACTGTCTGATTCTTCTAGTTTTTTTATAAACATATACTTTTTTTGCTCTTCTTTATCCAAAAAAATTTCAAACATGCTATTTTCTCCTTATTCAATATTCCTCATTATTTATGTACTAACTACATTAACAAGATTCTTGTTTACCAATCATCTTATCAATTCCTTATTTTTTATTTATAATTTTTTTCATTCATCGGATAAGATTTATTATAAATTCAAGCAAACAAAACGAGTTTCACAAGCATTCTCATTATCTATTTCCATATTTTTTCATTATAAATAAAATTTTTACATAATAATGGCTCGTTATTTTATAAAAAGCTATCTCTAATTCAGACATTTTCTATAAAGAACAAAAAATATTTTATATGAAAACAAAAAATATTGATAATAATTCTTTTATTTTTTAATGTTTTTTATAAGGAAAAAAATGAGGTTTTTAGAAAACAACTGTTTCCTCTATAAATCAGTAACCATCTAATAAGTATCGGCTTAAAAAAACAAAACGTATATATGTAAATCAACCTTTTTTAGAAATAAAAATGTTATAGTATAAAAAAAAACAAAAACAACAGTTGTCAATTCGTGTTGTTTTTGTTTCATTCGATTTCGTTGTGAGAAATGACCTATAGCGGTTTTTTTGCTTCCATTTCATTACTTAATGCGGCAAATTCAGCTAAAGTTAATGTTTCTCCGCGGCGTGAAGGATCAATTTCAGCTGCTTCTAGACTAGCTTGTAGCCATTTTTTAGTTGCTTCATCTTTCCCATAATTATTTTGCAAATTATTCCAAAGTGTTTTACGGCGTAATTGGAAAGCTGCTTTGGTTAATTTGAAAAATTCTTTTTCATCGGTTACTTCAACTGCAGGTGTTGCTCGACGTGTTAATTTTAAAATCGCCGAATCAACATTAGGTTGAGGAACAAAAACCGTTTTGGGTACGATAAAAGCTAATTTTGCTTCCATATAATACTGAACAGCAATAGATAATGAACCATATGCTTTAGTTCCAGGCTTAGCTGAAATACGGTCTGCAACTTCTTTTTGCATCATCACGACCATTTCAGCAACGGGTAAGCCAGATTCTAAAAAGTGCATCATAATTGGTGTCGTAATATAGTAAGGGAGATTAGCAACTACTTTAATTGGTAAGTCTGCTTCAAATTTTTCCTGTGTAACATGAATTAAATCCGCTGCCAAGACATCTTGATGAATTACTTGAACGTTTGGATAATCTTGTAAAGTATCTGCTAATACGGGAATTAAGCGATCATCAATTTCAAATGCTAAAACTTGGCGCGCATTTTTTGCTAGATGTTCAGTTAATGCACCAATTCCAGGTCCGACTTCAATAACATTGGTTTGTTCGGTAATATCTGCTGTTTCAACAATTTTGCGTAAAATATTCGGTTCTGTTAAAAAGTTCTGTCCAAGACTTTTTTTGAATGTAAAACCGTGTTTTGCAAGAATTTCTTTTGTTCTTGATGGGACAGCAATTTCTCTTTTTTCGTTCACAGGATTTCCTCCACTTTTTTCATTGCTTCTGCTAATTCTTCTTCGGTAATTCGAAACATCGCTAAACGTTTCGCTAATTGTTTGCCATTTGTATAGCCTATTCGTAATTCATCGCCTAATTTTTCGCGACGCTCTTTCGCTTGCTGACCTGCGATTAAGCCATAATCTAGCAACGCTTGACGAGGAATACCTAGTTCTTGGTTGGTTACAGGCGTAACAACTTTGCGTAATGCCTCTAAAATCGCTTCATTACTAGCATGCTCAACACCTAAACTTGCCCCTTTGCGCTTTCCTTTTGCTTGGCTTCTTGGTAAAAATGCATGCTTAGCATCCGGAACAACCTCCATGATTGTCTTACGAATTTTCTCACCAGAAAAATCAGGATCCGTAAAAATAATGACCCCGCGTGTTTCTTGCGCATGAGCAATTTGTTCCAAAATGTCCTCGTTAATCGCCGAACCAATTGTTTCAATTGTATCTGCCTCAACAACTTCTTGAATACGGCGAGTGTCGTCTTTGCCTTCAACGACAATGATTTCTTCAATCGCTAATTTACTCATCGCTCAATCCCAAACAAACGATGGGCATTTGCCGTTGTTTGTTTTGCTACCTCTTCAAAAGTCACTTCACGCAATTCTGCAATTTTTTCAACGACAAAACGTGTATAGCCAGGTTCATTCCTTCTCCCTCGATACGGAACAGGTGCTAAATAAGGCGCATCTGTTTCAACTAAGAGTCGATCCCACGGAACAACTTTTGCTGCTGCTTGAACTTCTAACGCTTTTTTAAACGTTACAACGCCACTAAATGAAAGGTGCATCCCTAAATCTAAAAATTTCTGTGCCCAAATATCATCGCCACTAAAGCTATGCATAATTCCACCAATTTCACGAATATCTGCATCTTTTAAAATCCGATACGTATCTTCAATAGCATCACGCATATGAATACTAATAGGTAGGCCATGTTCTTTAGCAATCGAAATTTGACGACGAAAAACCTTTTCTTGTATGTCTTTTGGATCTTCCATCCAATAATAATCCAAGCCAATTTCACCTAACGCTACCACTTTTGGTTGTGTTAAACGTTCTTGTAAGAATGCCTCAGCTTCTTTTGTATAACTTCCTGCTTCAGTTGGATGCCAGCCAATGATACTATAGATATCCTGATATGTTTGGCTTAATTGTAAGGATTTTTCAATTGTTGGATAATCAAATCCAACAACAGCCATTTCCGTTACGCCTAATTCATTGGCACGAGCAATCGTTTCAGGAATATCATCATTAAATTGCTCAGCGTTTAAATGTGTATGTGAATCAAAAATCATCTTTCTTCCTCCTAATTCTCTCGTATACAATAGCACATTTTCGCTAAATTCGAAACGAGTATCTCTTAAGACCTAGGCAAACATCCGTCTAAAGATGGATACGTTGGAACCTATTCTTTCTTATAATATAGTAGAAAAAGAAAAAGGAGGGATTGGGATGGAACGTTTACGTTCGCAGTACCGGTATTATTCAAGAGCAAAAGATAAAGGGTTAGCCTTTCAAAAAGATTTTCCGCAATTCGCACAACAACTGCGCCAAAAACAACGAGTTTCTGATAAAAATCAAGTAAATACCTTCACCCATTGGTTACTATTACTGGGTTTCGGAATGTTAACAATTGCTAGTTTTCCTCAACAATTAGTAATTCTTTTAATCTTAGTTGGTATTACCGCATTAGTTAAAGGTCCAGGTATGTTACTTTTTGGTATGCTGTATTCTTTCTTAGTGAGTTTGTTTCCGCCACTTGGTATTTTCTTATCGGCATTGTTCTTTTTACTTAGCTTATATCAATTAACTCGTAATTGGCGGTTTGGTTTAGCGGCAGCTTTCTTTTATTTGTATCCCATGATGACTGTAGCATTTCGTCAATTTGCTTATTTTGACCAGACAGGATGGTTACTTGCTTTTGGTGCTGTAGGACTAGTTGGTATGCACTTTTTATTTCGTAATGTATATGTTAGTCAACCATCAAGCAAAGCTTTAGCATGGTCCTTAATTAGTTTGCCTTATGATTGTCTAGTCTTTTTACTTCCTTCAAAAAAAGGCAAAAAAACACGCTTTAAGCGCAGAAAATAATGATGTGGAATTTGTGTCTGTCGACTCTTAAGAAGTACTCGACAGACTTTTTTATGCGAAAATTTTCTCTTTTGTTCGATTGCTTTTTTGCTTATAATCCACTATTCTATATACATATGTTACATTAAAAATGGCAAAGGAGACCCAATACATGTACATACTTTATGGGATAATGATTACAATCGCTCTTCTTCTTTTGTATATGGTCTTCATTGAGCCACGCCGATTGAAGAAAAAGCATTACTTTATCCGCAAAAATAAAATGCAAGTTCTAGATATTTCCAACGCTTACGATTTATATGAAGAAAATACCAATATGATTATTGCACATATTAGTGACACCCATTTTTCACGCTTATACAAACCCTATCGTTTAAATCGAGTAATTCGTTCGATTATGCAGACTTCACCTGATTTAATTATCTTTACTGGTGATTTAATTGACAACTATAAAAAATGGCCCAGTAGCGATACAAAACGTTTAATTGAAAAATTAAAAAAAATGTCTGCTCCCATGGGAAAAATTGCCATTTTAGGAAACCATGATTATTCTGGCGATGGTCAATATTTTGTCAGTGAAGTTCTTAAAGAATCTGGCTTTACGTTATTAAAAAACGAAGAAATTTTCGGATCCAATGAACATATTTCAATTAATATTGCAGGCGTAGATGATTGTATAAAAGGTTCACCCAAATTTGATTTTGAAGCAACTCTTGCTCAATGGCACTTGCTGTTAATCCATGAACCAGACAGCGTACAACAGGTTGAAAATCTTCAAAACTATGATTTGATTTTAGCCGGTCACAGTCATGGAGGACAAATTCGCTTGCCTTTTGTTCGCTATAAACATCCTGGTGCTACTACTTACAAAAGAGGTCTGTATTTATTTGCCAATAAAACCCTGCTGTCAATCAACAATGGTTTGGGAATGAGTGTCGTGCCTATGCGTTTAGGTGTTCCACCTGAAATTATCTATTATCATCTTGCAAAAGACGAAAAAATCGCATCGAAAGATTAATTTCGATGCGATTTTTTTATTTTGCTAATCCTTCATAAATCTTATCCAAATTCCATTTCATCATTGCATAATAGCTATCTCCATCATTGCCAGATTCTGCAATTGAATCCGTAAAAATTTCAGAATAAATAGGAATTCCTGAATCTTTAGAAACACTTTGCATCGGTTTAGGATTCACGCTGCTTTCAATAAATAAAGATTGGACATTTGATTTTTTCAAACGATCGACTAATAAACGAATTTGATCTGGCGTTCCTTCTTCTTCGGTATTAATTTCCCAAATGTAAGCAGAAGGTACATCATAGGCTTTCGAGAAGTATTTGAAACATCCTTCACTCGTCACAATTAATTTGCGGTCATCTGGAATAGAAGCAAATTTAGCTTTTGCTTCTTCATCTAATTCAGTCAGTAATGCGAGATAGTTCGTAAGATTTTCTTGATAAATACTTGCATTTTCTGGGTCCTTTTCACTCAGATGTTTTGCAATATTTTCTGCATAAATCATCCCATTTTCTAAATTCAGCCACGCATGAGGATCTTCTTTTCCAGCCGCCTCATCTTCTAAATAAAGCACCTCTACACCATCACTGACTGCAAAATAATCTTCATTGACCGTTTTCTTGGCATTATTCATCAGTTTAGTAAACCAAGCATTGCCGCCTGTTTCAAGGTTCAAACCATTATAAAACAAGACATCGGCATCTGTTGATTTTTGCACATCTTCGGGCAAAGGTTCATATTCATGGGGATCTTTACCCACAGGTACAATACTGTGTAAATTGATATGATCGCCAGCAATTTGTTCTGTAATATCTTTTAAAATGGAATTGGTCACGACCACATTTAATTTATCTTCTGTTTCTTCGGTAGCATGTAGGTTCGTATATAACGCAATTCCACCACCTAATAAAGCAATCAGACCAGCAGCGAATAACCAGTTTTTCTTGCCATTTTTAGCACGTTGTTTAGGTGATAATAAAAAGCCTAAGACAAACATCGTTGCGGCAGTTAAAACAATGCTTGAACCTGCTGCAATGTTAAAGCTATACCCAATAAACAAACCAATAAGAGATGAAATTCCACCTAAAAAGCTGGATAATACTAACATATGACTCAAACGTTTGGTAAATAGATACGCCGTTGCAGCTGGCGTCACTAACATTGCGACTACTAAAATTGTTCCGACACTTTGCATCGCAGTAACGGAAACTAACGTTAATAACATCATCAATAAATAATGGTAAACTTCCACTTTCATTCCAAAGGCTTTCGCCATCATTGGATCAAATGACGTAATTAGTAACGGACGGAAGAATAAAACAATTAAAACGAGTACAAGAACACTAATTCCTAAAGTAATCCATTTATCACTATCTTGAACTGCTAATACATTCCCGAACAAAATATGGAATAAATCCGTTGAACTATTCGCTACACCGATTAAAATAACTCCCAGAGCTAAGAAAGAACTAAACGTAATCCCTATCGCCGTATCACTTTTAATGACACTATTTTGGGAAATATACGTAATCAACACCGAAGCAAGCAAACCGAATACAATCGCTCCGATAAAGAAATTTATGCCTAAAATATAAGACAATGCCACACCTGGTAATACAGCATGTGAAATCGCGTCACCCATCAAGGACATGCCTCGTAAAATAATAAAACAACCAATGGCTCCGGCAACCATACCAATCGCCACAGACGTAATCAAAGCATTTTGTAAAAAGTGATAATTGACTAATCCATCAATGAAATTACTAATCATTTAAACGACCTCCTCTAATAAAAATAGAATCGCCAAATGCTGCAACTAAATTCTTTTCTATAAATACTTCTTGTGTAGGTCCATAAGCAATTAACTCTTTATTTAAAATAACTAATTCATCAAAATATTCTTCAACTTTGCTTAAATCATGATGCACAATAAAAATGGTTTTGCCTTGTGCTTTAAAATTTTGTAGCAAATCCATAATAATGCCTTCACTCGTTGCATCAATTCCTACAAAAGGTTCATCTAGGAAAATGTATGAAGCATCTTGGACAAGTGTTCGTGCAATTAAGACACGTTGAAATTGACCACCTGAAAGCTCTCCAATTTGACGTTCTTTAAACTCACTCATTTTAACTAAGTCCAAAGCTGCATCAACTTTTTGCCAATCATTTTTGGTAAAACGTTGAAAAATCGTTTTTTGAGGATACAGTCCCAATGAAACACACTCACGAACAGTAATGGGAAAGGTATAATCAATTGCCGTTTTTTGTTCTACATAAGCAATTTTTTTCTGGACAGTTTTTAATGGTTGTCCATCAATTGTCGTTTCCCCTGTATTTGAAATTAAATGTAATGCTGCTTTAATAAACGTTGATTTCCCTGCGCCGTTGGGACCTATAATTCCCACAATAGCTGGTTTTTCAACTGTAAAAGATATTTTATCTACCGCTTGATGAATCCCATCATAGCTAGCAGAAATTTGTTGAAACTTCAACATATTCTTTCCTCCTTTGATAAATATAGTTAACCATATTTATATTTTTAGGCTAACCTAAACTTTTATTTAAGCGAATTATATAACTAACACAGAAAAAATGCAATCAAAAAAACGAAGAAATAAGTTTTACTCCTCATTTCTTCGTTTTAATTATTTTGTAAAATCTTCTAACAATCGATTTTGTCCAGCTATTGTTTGAATTTCTGTAATATCTTGTGTGACTTCTAAACAGCCTAAATACTGAGCGTCTGTGTCTTTCAGTGCAAAATAACGAATATAAATTTTCTTCGGTCCTAAATCAATCCAAAAATCCGCTTGGTCACGTGTTCCTGAACGAAAATCATCTAAAATTTGTTGGACCATGTGCATACTTTTTGGTGGATGACAATTGACCACTTCACGACCAATGACTGATTTTGTACGAGGGAAAATGCGCTCCTTACCTTCTGAATAAAAACGAACACGGTCATTTTCATCAACATACGTTAGATCAACTGGTAATGCTTGAAACAAGGCAATCAGTTGTTTAAGCTGTAACACTCCTGTGGGTAAAACCACAGTATCTGCAGTATTCGTTTGTTCCCAGTCGTAGGTTTCTTCCATAGCAATTGATTCACTCTTTAATCCAGCAGCAATAGCATCAGTTGTTTCTTTGGCTTGCTGAATAGCTGCTAATCGTAAAGGCTCACGTGCCAGCTCTTTGGCTATATCTTCTTGACTTGCTTTAAATGGTAATGGTTCTGGAATATACGCAAAGCCAATTTCGAAACTATCTGAAGCAATTTTTTCCCAATCTTTTAAGCTAAACACATCTAAAATCATTGGCACCATAATTTCTTCTTCTTTAAAAATCATTTCTTCAATTTCATTTTTTACAGTCACCCATTTTTCAACTAATGGATTATAGGCAACTTTTTCTCCTTTTGTATAAGCGACTAGTTCTTTGGCCATTGCACGAATATCGTCATCTACGCCCCACATCACTTGTGGAGGAGCTGTGATGCCATATTTTTCCATATAAGAAAAAATCAGTGTTTCTTTACGAGTATAATGCTTTTCAATTTGTAACAAATCCGTTAATGCGCTAATGAGACGCTCTTTTACTGACCAATCACCTTTTGAAATTTTTACTAATAAACTATCTATCTCATCCGTCAACAGAGATTGTAATACTTGATTTTCTAATTTCAAGGTATGTACTGGATGACCCGGTTGAGCGTAAGCTGCACTTGAGTGATGAATATCATTAATTGATCCTTTAAAAACAGCAGCATGAATATTACACAGTTTTTGAATTTCGGCAGGATTTAAGCCACTTTGAATTAACGCTTTTTCAGCAGCTGTGATTTCTGTGACATCTACACCATCAAACTCTTCATTAAATAAACGTTTGGCCTCTTCAAAAGAACCACCTTCATGTAACAAGGATAAAATTTCAACAATTCTTTTTTGACGTTCTTCTCGTGTTCGTTTCATTTTATTCTCCTTTCACTGTAAAACCATTTGCTTTAAACGTTGCTACGATTTCTTCTAACGGAATTTTTTTCATCCTAGCTCCTTTAGGAATCGTCATGTAACGTCCTGCTGTTTGCAACATACCTGGTTGGGCAATTTCTTTAAATCCTATCTCAAACATTATTTCCTTCACTTGAGGATATAATGTCACTATTTCATAGACACTTTTTGTTAAATCAATCTCCATTTGTGTTCCTCCTTACAATAAGAATGATTCTCATTTAAAAGTATTATACCTTTTATTGATATATTTTTCACTAACTTTTTATAATGAAAAAGCTAAAAAACAAATGATTTAATGATAAAAAAGGATAATATATATAAAAAATAAATATTTATTGCACAAATTATTGCTTTTTTAGTTTGTGATATATTATACTATGTTTGCAAACAAATTTTAGGAGGATATTTTAATGAAAAAGATTGTAAGTAGTTTATTAATTGTTTCTGCTTTCTTGCTAACTGCTTGTGGTAGTGGTAACACAAATTCTAGTAGTGCAAGTAGTGCAACAAACTCATCTACTGAAAAAACGAGCGCTTCATCAGATGCAAATTCGGGCGCATCTGAACAAGAGTACACGGACCCGTCACAATTAAAAGATAGCTATGACGTTATCATTGTTGGTGCTGGTGGTGCAGGAATGGCAGCCGCGATACAAGCCAAAGAAGCCGGAGCAAATCCTGTTATTCTTGAAAAAATGCCAATCGCAGGTGGGAATACCTTAAAATCTTCTGGCGGAATGAATGCATCTGAAACTAAATTCCAAAAAGAACAAGGGATTGAAGATAGCAACGATACTTTTTTTGAAGATACATTAAAAGGTGGACAAGAAACCAATGATCGTGACCTACTTCGTTATTTCGTTGACCATTCAGCTGATGCCATTGATTGGTTAGATAATATGGGCATTACGTTGAATAATATTAGCTACAGTGGTGGTGCAAGTGTAAAACGTATCCATCGTCCAGCTGATGGTTCTGCTGTGGGTGGTTACTTAGTCGATGGATTAATTCGTAACGTTCATGAACGTGAAATTCCGTTATTCGTCAATGCTGATGTTACAAAAATTAATGAAACCGACGATAAAATTTCAGGTGTAACTGTTTCAATTAACGGTGAAGAAAAAGAAATCAATGCCAAAGCAGTTGTTGTAACAACAGGTGGTTTTGGTTCAAATGAAGAAATGATTACGAAATACCGTCCAGACTTAAAAGGTTATGTTAGTACGACTTCTGAAGGAAGCACTGGCGATGGCATTAAAATGATTGAAGCTTTAGGTGGGCAAACAGTCGCTATGGACCAAATTCAAGTCCATCCAACTGTTGTTCAAAAAGATGGGATGTTAATTAGTGAAACCGTTCGTGGTGAAGGAGCGATTTTGGTAAATCAGCAAGGGAAACGATTCTTTAACGAACTAGAAACACGCGACAAAGTTTCAGCTGCTGAAACTGAATTGCCTGAACATTATGCATATCTAATTTTCGATGACGCTTTAGCAAAAAGAGCAAAACAAGTAGACTTTTACAAAGAGCAAGGTGTTGTGGAAGAAGGTGCCACAATTGAAGAACTAGCGAAGAAAATTGATGTACCTGAAGAAACACTGAAAGCAACATTAGACACTTGGAATAAAGCAGTTGCTGATAAAAAAGATGAAGAATTTGGTCGTGAAACAGCCATGGATTACGATTTAACTGAGGGACCTTTCTATGCTATTCAAATTGCACCAGGAATTCACCATACAATGGGTGGCGTAAAAATTAATACCGAAACACAAGTGATTAACAAAGAAGACAAAACGATCCCTGGTTTATATGCAGCTGGTGAAGTAACAGGTGGTTTGCATGGAAATAACCGAATTGGTGGGAATGCCGTAGCTGATATTATTATCTTTGGCCGTCAAGCAGGAAATCAATCAGCAAGTTTTGCAAAAGAATAACTCATTTAAGAAGATAGCTCGCCTATCTTCTTTTTTTCGAAAAACAATGGTTAGAAACACAAAATTCGAACATTTTTTTGTTATTTTATCTTAATTCTCAAAAGAAAAGAACCGATTGAATAATTTTAGATACATCAATGCATTTAAAATTATTCAATGAAATGGGGAGAAAAAGTGAAAAAACAGAAAAGTATTAGTACGATTATTTTAGCCGTCTTAATTTGGTTGAGTTTGTTACCAATTATTGTCATGTTAATAAGTTCTTTTACTATCACGACTAATTTATTAAAAGAACGCAATCTAGTTAGTCAAGAAAGTGGCACACAAGCTGTTATTACTGAAAAAGAGAATCTTCTAAATAATGCAAAATCGCGTTTAGATGCCATTTCTGAAGAGCCTGTTTTTAAAACAGCATTTGATTTTAAAGAAATTCGTAAAACTTTACGAACCGCTCTATCTGGAGAAATGAACATCACAGCGATTACTTTTGCCACATTAGACAATCGTTTCACTGCAACAAACGAGTTACCGAAAGACTATAAACCAAGTGATCGACCATGGTTTATAGATGGTGTTGAAGGTAATGGTACTGCCATTTGGTCGATTCCTTACCAAGATTTAGTTAGCGGAAATTTTGTCAATACAATCTCTAAAATGATTCGCAACGATCAAGGTGATTGGGGTGTTATTAGTCTAGATGTCTCCTATGAGAGTGTCACTAAAGTTTTAAATGACTTAACCATCGGACAAACAGGGCATGTTTCTTTAATGACAAAAGATGGTGTAATTATTGCTGATGTTGATCCAGAACGCGTTGGTACGGATATTTCTGACACTACCACCTATCAGCAACTAAAACAAGCGACAATCCAAAAAGGCACCCTTACCAAAAACCTCCCATCTGACACAGAAACTATTTATTTTGATAAAGGTACCGAAGCTGATAGTCACAGTTGGGCCTTTGCGACTATTTATAAAGGAGAATATTCCAAAGAAAGTCGTGCATTATTACTTACTTCCTTAACAGTTGCGATAGTTATGTTGCTAGTGACGACTGCCTTTGCCTTTTTTGCAAAAAATATTATCAAAGAAATAATTCTAGTTTTTGTAGAATTATTCAATCAGATGAAAGATGGCATGTATCATCAAATTTCAAAGAAAAAAAGAAAACGTGCGCCCTTCTATAAAGTTACTGAAAATGCTCGCAATTATTTATATCCAGATGAAAATGGTAATGAAATTCATCGCATGGCAGCTAGCTATAACAATATGATTGATGGTGTAGAAGAAATTATTCATACTTCACAACAACAAAGTATGCAAATTGCTGAAATGGCAGATTCTCTGTTAGAATTGTCGCAGCAAACTACTTCTGCAACTGGTGACGTAACTGAAACAATCACTGGAGTGGCACAAGTGACAGGTATGCAAGCACAAGAAACTGAACACAGTGTGGCCCAAATGCAACAACTTTCTAATGTAATCCAAGAGCTAACAACAACTGTCGAAACTTTAAACCAGCAATCGGAAAATTCCAATAAAAGTAATCAACAAAGTATGGATGTGATGAACAAAGTCAATATCAATTGGCAAAGTGAAATGTCACAAATGAGTACTTTAGTTGATGGAATGAATGGCATGAATCAAAATATTCAAGCCATTAACCAAATTATTAATGTTATCAATGATATCTCTTATCAAACGAACTTATTAGCTCTAAATGCCTCAATTGAAGCTGCTCGTGCAGGTGAATCTGGTAAAGGCTTTGCAGTCGTTGCTGCCGAAATTCGTCAGCTAGCCGAACAAAGTAAGAATTCTACCAAAGAAATTGAAGAGATTATCGAAACTATCCAACACCAATCACTCAATATGGTTGAACAAACAACACGTTCATTAGATGGTGGTGAAAAACAAACTGATTTAATCAGCGAAGCAATTACTTCTTCCCAAGAAGTCTTTAGGCGTAACACTACAATTTTTGATAGTATTCAAGAAATTAAACATTCTACAAGTCACATCGCATCTATTCAAAATAGTGTTCTTGAAAATCTTGAAAGTATTTCAGCCTCGACTGAAGAAAATGCAGCAGGTACACAAGAAGTTTCTGCGAATGCCCAAGAGGTTTTAGCAACGATGGAAGAATTCGTTAGTCATGTAGGCGATTTACAAGGAATCTCTGAAGAATTAAAACAAATGGTCAACCGCTTATCAATTATTAAAGCAGACTAATTTATGCATCGGAGCTTTTTTTGTTCCGATGCATGTTTGCTCTTAAATTTTAATTTAGATAACCGATTTATCTTATGTGTAACAATATACAATTCTAGATAGAAATGAGGAAAGTGATGAAAAAGCAAAAAAGTATCGGTACCCTAATTCTAAGTGTCTTAGTGTTGCTTGCTCTAATTCCTGTATTGGCAATGTTATTTAGCTCATTTGCTCTTACTACCAATATCATGGAAAAACGTAATGATATAACCAAAGAAAGTGCGACTCGTGCAGTAATGACTGAAAAAGAGAATCTTGTCGCAAATGCTGAATCACGTTTTAACAGTTTTGCTGAGAATGATTTTTTCAAAAAAGATTTTAATATGACAGAAATTCGTTCTGCAATTGATTTTGCAGTAAATGGTGATCTTCAAATTAAATCCATTATTTTTGCAACACCAGATAATAAATTTGTATCCAACGTAAATATCCCAGCAGATTTCCAAGCACCTGAAAGACCTTGGTTTAAAGAAGCTGTTGCGAACAATGGAAAAGCAAGTTGGTCTACCCCTTATCAAGATGTAGTAACCAAAGAATTTGTTAATGCCTTTTCAAAGGTTATCACGAATGATAATGGTGATTGGGGTGTTCTTAGTCTAGAAGTGTCTTATGAAAGCGTCAATAAATTAATCCAAGATTTACGAATTGGACGCACCGGACAAGTTTCGCTTATTACGAGTGAAGGCGTGATTATTGCCGATCTTGAACCAGAACGCGTAGGTGTCGATGTTTCTGACAATGATGTCTTTACCAAGATGAAAGAAGCCGCTAAGTCAACAGGTAACATTTCTTATCGTGACGGTGATGTCTCAAGCATTTATTTTGATAAAGGTTCTGATCCTGAATCGAAAACTTGGGCGTTTGCTACTCTTCGTTCAACCGAATACAATGAGGAAAAAAATTCATTATTGACTTCTTCAGCAATTATTGCAGTTATTCTCCTAGTCATTGTGTTTTTATTCTCTTATTTCGTACGAAATATCATTAAAAATATTATTTTAGTATTTGTTGAGTTATTTGATGAAATAAAAAATGGCATCTATCGTCCCATTCCTAAAAAGAAAAAGAATGGTTTAAGCTTTAATATTGCGGCTAGTGCAAAAAATTATGTCTATCCTAATCCACAAGGAAATGAAATTCACCGAATGGCAGATAGTTACAATGAAATGATTAAGAGTACAGGTCGTTTATTAACAAATACAAAAAAACAAAGTGATGTTGTAGCAACAATGGCAGATTCTTTATTAGAACTTTCTCAACAAACAAGTTCTGCAACTAGTGAAGTGACTGAAACCATTACTGGTATTGCAGAAGTAACAGGTACACAAGCACAGGAAACTGAGCACAGTGTTAGTCAAATGCAAAAACTTTCAGATGTTGTTCAAGAATTGACTAATAATGTTACTACGATGAATGAACAGTCTCATGAATCCACACAAATTAATCAACAAAGTATGGATGTGATGGGTGCTGTTAACTCAAGTTGGCAACAGGAACTTGCACAAATGAGTAATTTGGTAAACGGAATGAATACCATGAATCAAAGTATTCAAGCGATTAATCAAATTATTAATGTCATTAACGATATCTCTTATCAAACAAATCTATTAGCTTTAAATGCCTCAATTGAAGCCGCTCGTGCGGGTGAATCTGGGAAAGGCTTCGCAGTCGTTGCTGCCGAAATTCGTCAATTAGCAGAGCAAAGCAAAAATTCTACGAAAGAAATTGAGACGATTATTTCAACAATTCAAAACCAATCAACAGAGATGGTTGAACAAGCGTCACGTTCTCTAGACGGCGGTGAAACACAAACACGTTTGATTGAACAAGCGATTGTCTCGGCTGAAGAGGTCTTTAATCGAAATACCTTAATGATTCAAGGTATCCAAGAAATTGAACAATCCACCACTCGAATCGTTACTGTTCAAAATTCTGTTTTAGAAAATTTAGAAAGTATCTCAGCTTCCACAGAAGAAAATGCTGCAGGTACGCAAGAAGTTTCAGCCAACGCCGAAGAAGTTTTAGCAACAATGGAAGAATTTGTAGGACACGTCAGTGAATTACAAAGCATTTCAAATAATTTAAAAGATATTGTCAATACCTTAAAGATTCTTAACTAAACAAAAGCACCTCCCGCCTAAGTTTGTTCACTTAGGCGGGAGGTGCTTTTTTAATGATAGTTACGTTGCAAGTAATAAAAGACTGGCACGCCAATTGCCGTAATGCCAATTCCGGTAATGACTAACATTGGCGTTGTAATGGTTGTCATCACTAAGATAAATCCTCCGCCCACGATTGCAATTAACGGTGTAATCGGATATAACGGTACTTTGTAAGGTCGAGGCATTTCTGGAAAACGACGACGTAATAAAAAGACCGCAATAAAAATTAAAATACTGAAAAACCACATAACGAAAACCAACATATCTGTTAACAAATCGAATGTTCCGATACTCATCATCACACAGGCAATGACTAATTGGAATAACGCAGCCACATAAGGAATTGTTGTATTTTTTGACAATTTTTTCATTTGTTTGCTAAATAAAAATTCATCTTTCAAAGCTAACGCATAAGGGACACGAATTCCGGTCATTGTATAACCATTCAATGCTCCATAAACTGAAATTAAAATGCCGATTGTAACGATTTTTCCACCGATATTGCCAAAAAGTACAGTTGCGACTTCTGAAGAAGAATTTAAATTACCAGCGATTTGATCGATTGGCAAGGTCTTCAAGAATACTAAGTTAATTACCCAATAAATCAATGTAACAAAACTCAATCCAAAGATGATGGCTTTTGGTAAGTCTCTTTCCGGACGTTTCATTTCACCTGCAACAGTTCCTACGTTTAGCCAGCCATCGTAAGCAAACAACGTCGCTAACAAGGCGGCACTAAAGCCTGCTGCCCACGATTTATCCGTACCACCAATTGAAATATCAACAATGGACACATCCACTTTCCCAGGCATCAATAAACCTGCCACAATAATAACAGCAATAGGAATCAATTTGACGATTAACGTCACCGATTGAACATTGGCTGCAATTTTTGTTCCCAATAAATTAATTCCTGTCACACTGCACGCAGTTAAAATGGATAAAGGCAATAACCATTGTGTATCCAAATGAAATAAATTCAAACATTGTGTTGCGAAAATAATACTTAGAGCGGCAATATTAGCTGGGAAATAAATAATACTTTGCGCCCAACCTAATAAAAATGAGGGCAACTTTCCATAAGCGATTTCGATATATTTAATCGGTCCACCTGTTTCAGGAATTGCTGTAGCTAACTCGGCTACGGTTAATCCTCCACAAATTGTTAAAAAGCCTGCTAATAACCAAGCAAATAAGGTTAAACCGGCTGACTGCGTTTGTGAGACTACGGCGGCAGCTTTAAAGAAGACGCCCGCGCCGATGACCGTTCCCATAACGGTTGACAAGGCACCAATTAACGAAATTTCTTTTTTTAATTGTTTTGGCAAACAATCACTCCACTTTCTATTTTTTAGATAGACCGATTATACTGATATTTTCATGAAATTACCATCTAAAAACGAAAAAAAAGCGCCTCTTGCGCTCTTTTCTCTTAAAACTCTTCATAAGTAGCTGGATTTTGCTGTTTTAAACGGCCTTCTTCTTTCGTTAATGATGCAATTAATGCTATATCTTCATGCAACAACTCAAAATCGAAAATGGCTAAATTATTTTTTTGACGAGCGATATGCGAGGCTTTCGGAATTGGTAATACACCTAACTGTACGTGCCAACGCAAAATGATTTGTGGAATAGTCTTGCCATAGCGAACAGCAATCTCATTCAATATAGGATGTTGTAAGATTTCTGTCGCACGCCCAAGTGGACTCCAAGCTTCTGTAATTATTTGTTTCGACTGATTATACTGACGTTGACTTTCCTGATTGAAGTTCGGATGCAATTCCACTTGATTGATGACAGGTAGAACACCAGTCTCTGCTTCTAAACGATCAATGTGTTCAGGTAAAAAATTGCTAACACCAATCGAACGAATCAAGCCAGTTTTTTGTGCATCAATTAATGCTTGCCACGCTTCCACATAGTGATTTTGAATGGGATTGGGCCAATGAATGAGATACAAGTCGATATAGTCTAAATTCAAACGTGCTACGGATTCTTCAATAGTCACCAATGCTTCTTGATAAAGATGATGTCTTCCTGGTAGTTTGGAGGCAACGGTAATTTGGTCGCGTGGAACACTGCTATTTTTAATCGCTCGTCCCACCGCTCCTTCATTTTCATAATTAAAGGCCGTATCAATTAAGCGATAACCTACCGTTAGCGCTTGTTCTATGACACGTGTTCCATACGAACCATTCAAACTATACGTGCCAAACCCAATCTTTGGAATTTGAAATCCATCAGATAATTCATAGAATTCTTGCATATTTTTTCCCCTCCTCTTATTTAAAAGGATAACATAACATATCCAAAAATCGCCACTAGCGAAATTGCTTAAATTGTGGTACTGTTTGAAAAAAAGGAGGCTCTTGCATGAACTATTATGACCAGCATTTACACACGTTTTTATCGTTTGACTCAGAGGAACAATTTGAAAACTATCTGGGTAACAAACCTGAATTTTTTGTAGCAACCGACCACTTTGACTTAGAAAATGCCGGTACAGGTTTCAAAGATGATATTCCTGATTATGCGATTTTAACGAAAAAATTAGCCGAATTAAATGAACAATATGACACTACATTTTTACGCGGTATTGAATTAGGCGTTGTTCCTGGTCAAGAAGCGAAAATTCAAGACTATCTTGCTAGCCATACGTATGATTTAAAACTATTGAGTATTCACCAAAACGGCAAATTTGATTACATGGATGATATTGTTTTAACCAAAGATAAATTTGCGGTGGCAAAAATGTACTTTGACCAAATGGCAGAAGTATTAGAGTCTTTTCCAGACGGACATATCCTCACGCACTTCGAATATGGCTTACGCCGTTTTGACTTTACACCAGAAGAATTAGAAAGTCGTTTTGAGAAAGAATTGATTAGTATCTTCAAAAAAGTGATTCAACGTGAATTGGCGATGGAAATTAACGCCAAAAGTTTTGGACGCTATCAAAACGAAGTACTCTATCGTTATGCGATTCCTTTGTATCAAAGTCTAGGCGGGAAATTATTTACGCTTGGATCAGATGCCCATGTGGCAGAAGATTATCGTCTCTTATTCCCAGAAATGGCCAACTTATTGCGCGAATTTGACGTCAAACAATTAGTAGTCTTCCAAGGCAACGACCGTTTTTACACTGACTTACCTTAAAAAATTCCCAGCAAAGATATTCTCTGCTGGGAATTTATTATTTTTCTTCTTCTTTTTTCTTCGGTTCAATTACTTTGTTTTTGACTGCCTCTTTCTGCGCCTCTTTAAAAATCTTCTCTTTTTCTGACTTGTACGAGTGCTGACGTTCGGCATAAACTTTTTCTTTGGTTTTGTCGGTCATATGAATCTCTCCCTTATCAGATTTATACAAGTACTTACCTTTGTATAATTTAATTATAAAAAAGAACCAGCCATTTGTAAAATCTAAGGCTACTTAATTGAACGAATCTTCTTTTTCTTTCATTATTTATAAAAAAACATATCTTTTATTTTGATGGCAAAACGCCCTCTAAAGATTAAAAAATAGTTAGATTTCAAAAAGATAATATGCTATGATTAACAATAAAAACAATAAAAGGTGATCTATATGGAAAACAAATTAAATTTCGTGATGATTTCACCGCACTTTCCAGATAACTTTGCTACTTTTGCACCACGTCTACAAGAAACTGGTTTTAATACTCTTGGAATTGCGGATGTCCCTTATGAACAATTATCTCAAACGTTAAAAAACTCGCTCACCGATTATTATCGGGTAGACAACATGGAAGATTACAATCAGGTCTATCGTGCCGTTGCGTATTTTGCTCATAAATATGGTCGAATTCATCGCATCGAATCCCACAATGAACATTGGTTAGAACTCGATGCGCGTCTACGAACAGATTTTAATGTTTTTGGCTATAAAGAAAATGATTTAGATGCCATTAAACATAAATCTGCAATGAAAGAAGTTTTTCGAAGTATTGGATTACCTGTGGCAAACGGTCGCGTTTTTTATGAACGAGCAGACGGTTTTGAATTAGCCAACGAATTAAACTTCCCAGTTATCATTAAACCAGATAGTGGTGTAGGTGCTGGCGATACGTACAAAATTAACAATGAAGATGAATTAGCACACTTCTTTGACATTCGTCATCCAGAAGTAA
The DNA here is from genome assembly GCF_017426705.2 of Enterococcus sp. DIV2402. Taxonomy (NCBI): domain Bacteria; kingdom Bacillati; phylum Bacillota; class Bacilli; order Lactobacillales; family Enterococcaceae; genus Enterococcus; species Candidatus Enterococcus lowellii. Next base: position 3,117,854 of record NZ_CP147251.1, read on the forward strand.
CTTATATCATGGAAGAATTTATTCCAGGCGATATCGTCACATTTGACGGACTAGTGGATCACGATGGAAATATTGTTTATCATTCAAGCTTACTCTACAATGTCGCTGTATTGGAAACTGTTGAAAACAACGACGATATGTATTTCTATTTATCTCGTGAAGTTCCAGAAGATTTATACGAAATGGGTGCTAAAATGGTTCAAGCTTTCAATGCAAAAGAACGCTTTTTCCACTTTGAATTTTTCCGAATTGCGGATGGTTCACTGTTGCCATTAGAAGTAAATCTGCGTCCACCAGGTGGTGCAACCATTGATATGTTCAACTACGGCAATGATATTGATATCTTTAAAGAATATGCAAATGTCGTAAAAGACAATAAATTCTACACAGCTGTTGAACGCCCGTATTACTGTGGGTATGTTTCAAGACAATATAAAACGCATAACTACGTTCATTCAAACGATGACATTCGTAACTATTTAGGCGACAACCTAATTAATATCCAAACGATTCCTGGCATTTTTGCTGCAATTATGGGTGATGAAGGCTATCTCGTTCGTACACCATCTGAAGAACAGTTATTCGAATATTTCGCATTTATTCGTGAAAAATACTAGGAGGTTTTTTATGCACTTTGAAAGAAGAAGTCATTACAGCGGACATTTAAACCGCGAAATGCATTTTAATGTTTATGGACATGCAGGGAAACCTGTCATCGTCTTTCCCTCATCTGGCGGTAGTCAAAATGAATTTGCTGATTTCGGAATGATTGAAGCTTGTCGTTCATTTATTGACCGCGGATTGATTAAATTCTATACTCCAGATTCATTAGATAATGAATCATGGTTAGCAACAAGTCGTAGTCCACATGATATTGGGGAAACACATAATCAATACGATCGTTACATTGTTGAAGAATTAGTCCCATTAATTCGTTATGAATCCAATTGGGGCGGCGCTATGATTGCTACTGGTTGTAGCATGGGTGGTTTCCACACAGCTAACTTTGCATTACGCCATCCAGATATTTTTGATATTAGTATTGCTTTAAGTGGTGTTTATGATGCCCGTTTCTTTACGGGTGATTTTTATGGTGATCAAGCCGTTTACTTTAATTCACCGGTTGATTATTTAAAAAATATGGAAGACAATTGGTTCCTAGAGCGCTACCGTCAAAACACTTTTATTGTCTGTGTTGGTCAAGGTGATTGGGAAGGTCCCCATATTTTAGCCACTCGTGAATTACAACATATTTTTGAAAGCAAACGAATTCCTGGTTGGTTTGATTATTGGGGACATGATATTCCTCATGATTGGGATGCTTGGCGTGATCAACTGCCCTACTTCTTTGGTGCATTGGAACGACAAGGAAAAATTTAGTTAATTGAAAGAAGCATGAGCTAATCAGCCATGCTTCTTTTTTAACGGAAAAACTCCTTAGGAACAATTGCATCTAAAATATTCATCATTTCCTCTGGGGATTCTTGTTGCCCACGATTAATCCACTCTTGCATGACACTAAACGCCGCATTGCTGTAATAAATCACAAAATAATGTTCTTCTAAAGGCGTAAGGGTCTCCCCTTTTAATTGTTTCACTAAGTATTTTTTCCCATACTGTTGTAAAACGTTCCGAATATCATTTTGTACAGCTAAAGAACCATTCGTTGAAAGCAATAAGGCAATTAACTCGCCCTCTCCTTTCAAAAAATTTAAGGCTTCTAAGAAAAAATCGATGCGTTGGCCATCAAGAGCGGTTTGAATTTGTGGAAAAAAATGATGCAAATAATTATTTTTTAGTTTTTGGATTAAATCGTTTTTATCTTGATAATGTAAATAAAACGCTCCGCGACTAATTTTAGCTTTCGTGATAATTTCTTTAACCGTAATTTCTCCTAAACTCTTCTCTTTCAATAATACGATAAGCGCCTGGGTAATTTTTTTTATCGTTCGTTGGACACGAACATCTAAAAAGGCTTCTTCCATTGTTTCCTCCTAGCTAAATTTTACTAGACAATTTTAAGGCAAATGTTTACTATCTCGTTTTTTCAATTGTATTTCAAAAAAACTGGACTACAATATGAGTATACTTTTTATTAGACACTGTGTCTAATTGAGGAGGAGAGAACAATGCCAACCATTGAATTAACACACGCAACCAAATCTTTTCAACAGTTTACTGCTTTAAATGATGTCTCTTTAACCGTCGAGGCAGGAACAATTCTTTGTTTAATTGGACCTAGTGGTGCGGGAAAATCAACGCTAGTCAAATGTTTGATGGGCATGGAAAAACTAACTCAAGGTACCAGTCGTGTCTTAGAAACTGCGATGCCCAATCGAACGATTTTGAAACGAATTGGTTACATGGCCCAAGAGGATGCACTTTATGAAGACTTAACAGGAAAAGAAAATCTCTACTTTTTTGGGCAAATGATGGGGTTAAAAAAACAAGCGTTGAAACAAGCGTGTGACGAACAACTAGCTTTAATGAGACTGACCGACTTTCAGCATACAGTGGTCAAAAATTATTCAGGTGGCATGAAACGTCGTCTTTCGTTAGCAATTACGCTTTTAGCCGATCCGGATTTGTTAATTTTAGACGAACCTACTGTAGGAATTGATCCACGTTTGCGAGTGGAAATTTGGCAAAAGTTACGAGCTTTGGCGGATCAAGGAAAAAGTATTCTCGTTACAACACACGTGATGGATGAAGCAGAAAAATGTGACACACTTGGTTTAATTATTGACAGTCAGTTATTTGCTTTAGGTACCCCGCAAGAATTAAAAGCCCAATTTCAGGCAACTACGATTGAAGAAGTCTTCTTGAAAGCTGAGGTGGAAAAACATGCGCTATAAAGCACTCGTTCAACGAATTTTAAAAGAAATGATTCGCGATAAACGGACGCTCCTATTAATGATGGTTGCACCTTTATTTATTCTAACGCTGATGCATGTTGTTTTTGACCATGAAACAGATACGCAACTAGTTGTAGGCTATCGACAAGTTCCTGATAGCCTCATTGAGCAATTTCCTGATACCGTGACATTAACAGCATTTACTACCGATACTTCTGCCAAAAAACTTATTGAGCAGCATCAACTCGATGCATTCATCGAAACAACCGGTACGAAATTAACGGTAACCTATGAAAATGCCGATCCAAATAAAAGCAAACAACTAGCCGGTCTCTTGCCTAGTCTACTTATGAGTAGTGCAATGCAGAATCTCCCACGCACAAACGAGCTACCGCACTATACGATAACCAATCAATATGTGTATGGTAATGATGACTCTGATTTTTTTGATACCTTATTTCCGATTTTAATTGGTTTTTTTGTCTTTTTCTTTGTTTTTTTGATTTCAGGTATCTCGTTACTGAGAGAACGAACCAAAAAAACTTTAGAACGTTTATTGGCAACACCGGTGAAACGAAGTGAAATTATTTTTGGTTATATGACTGGTTATGGCTTATTTGCGATTGTTCAAACAATTTTGATTGTGTTATATGCAACCTATATTTTGGATTTGACCATCGCTGGTGAGTTGATTTGGGTCTTTGTTATTAATCTGTTAATTGCCTTAGTGGCGCTATCGATGGGGTTATTTGTTTCTACCTTTGCATCTTCCGAATTCCAGATGATGCAATTTATCCCTTTAGTCGTGATTCCTCAAATCTTTTTTGCAGGCATTATTCCCATTGATACGATGGCCAATTGGGTTCAAACTGTCGGCAAATTTTTACCTTTGACTTATGCGGGAGACGCGCTGACTAGTGTGATGTTTAAAGGTCAAGGATTTGACACCATTGCGGGTGATTTAGGTATGTTAATGTTATTCGCTTTGTTGTTTACCCTTGCGAATATTTTAGGCTTACGAAAATATCGTAAAGTTTAAAAAAAGTCCGTGACATAAAAAAAATGAAACTATCCGAATGATACACATTGAGTAACACTCATGGTGTATCATTCGGATAGTTTAGGATTAAAAGACGTATATCATCGCCTTTTTCTCTTAATTATGAAAAGTGAACTGTAGATATTCACCAAAATGGTCCGCCCAATATTTTTCAAAATGGTGCTCATCTGCTAAAATACGCAGCCAAATTTTATCCATAGCATGTCCATTTCGCAACATCGTTTGATAATACCACAAGGAACTATCAATATACGCTTGATTAATATTCTTATTAACAAAGGTTTCATCGACTTCGTTTCCTTCTTCTGTTCCTACTTGAATATATACTTTCGTATCAGGATGCAGTGGGTTTTTATCGATAAAATCTAAAAAGGCATTTTCACTTAACCATGAAGCTAATGAGAATACTCCCAATGAACCAAAAGTTTCAGGATATGCTGCACCCATATACGCTGTGATGAGTCCTCCTAAAGAGCTACCCACTAATGCTGTATGTTCACGTTCTGGTTGTGTCCGGTAATGTTTATCGATAAATGGTTTAACGGTATTCACAATCCATTCACCGTGAGGAATACCCATACCGCCAGGATGCCCATGACTTTCAACCTCTTCTTTCAATTCAAACGGCCAAGGCGTGTATTCGTCTAAGCGATCTTCCCCTGCATTATCAATGCCTACAATAATCATTTTCGGTAAATCAACACTATTTTTAATTAAAGGAATTAACTTCCATGAATGGCCCGAATAGGCTTCTTTACTATAAAAAACATTTTGTCCATCATGCATATAGACCACTGGGTAATTTTCTTCCACATACATATCGTAATCTCGCGGTAGCAACACACGGACGCGACGTGGTTTATCATCATAGGGAACATCTAAGTAATGGGAAATAATTGGCAAGTAATAATTCATCGGCTTCTTCATCGGCACACCTCATCATTGTCTATTTTTTCTATTTTAGCATGTTCTTTTAGAGTTTCCTAGTTTACTAGACTTTTGCAGAGGTATCGTTTCGTTAACCAATGAAATTATCGTTCTCCATCACTTTTTGTAAGCAATAGACCGAGTGTTGTAAGCTTTGTTGTTCATGGTCAATTGCTTCAGTATTTGCTTCAATCCCCTCTAATTTATGACTAATTTCATTCAATGTAGATAGCGTTTGTTTCATTAATTCAACAAATTGTTCTTCTGTTTGCATGTTACTTCTCCCCTTTGATTTCTTGTAATTTTGGTAATGATATTTTTGATTGATAAAATAAAGCATATAAAATGACACAAACGACGGGCAATAGACTAGCAATTCGATAGATTTCTTGAAAAGTCATCACTCTTCGTAATTCACCTAATAAATAAGGCCCTATTCCTAAACCTAAATCCAAGCCAATAAAATACGTGGATAAAGCTACACCAATTTGATGACCTTCACATTTTTTCAAACAAATCGCTTGCCCATTTGACATGAAGGTTCCATAGCCTAACCCAATAAAAGCACCTGAAAGAAGTAACATCCAATTACTTGTTGTGAAGCTTAACAGCAATAATCCTATAGCCAGACAAATATAGCTTGGGTAAATCACATAATTTTCACCATAAGTATCAAAAATGCGTCCTGACAACGGACGAGTAGCCGTAATGACCAATGCGTAAACAACAAAAAAGAATGAACTAGCCGGCACCAAATGTATGATTTGTGCATAAGAAGACAAAAAGGCTAATACGCTTGAATAAGCAAATCCCATTAAAAAGGCAATAAATGTAATAAATAGAACTTTCTTTTCAATAAAACTTTCCAACGACCATGATGCAATTAGTTTTCGATGTTCTGCTGATAATACGATATTTTTAACTGGAAATAGAAAACTGGCGATTGTCGTAATGGTAATTAATACAATTGAAAAACCAATAATAAAATAAAAATTCGTCAAATTTAATAATACCATTCCAATAAATGGACCTATGGCGGCAGCCAAGCTAGTACTTAATCCATAATAATTGATGCCTTCCCCATTACGTGATTTCGGAATATACGCTGTGACAATCGCATTTGTAGCAGTTGACACCGTACCATAACCGAACCCATTCAATAAACGTACGACATATAAGATACCAATCGATGGCACGTACAAATAAGCAACTGTTGTTAATAAATAAAAGACTGACCCATAACGCAAGACTGCTTTCCGACCGTAAGATTCTAATTTTTTCCCCATTAACAAACGAGCGAACAATGTTCCTATAATATAAATGCCTGACGCCAATCCCGCTTGTCCTAAAGTTGCGTGTAGTTGATCTTGAGCAATAACTGCGATAATCACCATCAATAAATAATAAACCAAATAAACAACAAAATTAATCACGGTCATACCAATAAAGCCTTTATTAAATAATTTATCTGGTGTCTCCAACCGTTTCTCCCCCACTTCTTTTTCCAACTCTCCCATTATTTAGGTCACCTCTGTTAAAATAAATTTGTGAAAAAATATCATATCTATTTGTTCAACGCGGATCTTCGCGAATGATGGCATAATTTTCTTTCACAAATCGCATTATACAAAGTTTTCTTACACAAAAAATGTCACTTTGTAACAATAAATTGCTAATAACATCTTTTAATTGCAAATGTTATTAACATTTGTTATTGTTTTTTGTGAGTTTCTACGATTAAATGCTAGAGAACAAGCAAAAAAGGAGGATGACGATGGATAAACAAATCTTACAAGATTATTTGGATGATCATGCGTTTCCAGTGATTGTTAGGTCAAAGAAAAAGTATTTAATGTATGAAGGATTACAAGATAGTTCTGCGTATATTTTGAAAAAAGGAATCATTAAAACTAGTGTCATTTCTCATGACGGACGGGAATTTAATCTTCGCTATATTACTGGGTTAGAAATTGTTTCTTTATTACGTGATGAATATTCGAAATTTATTGATGCTCCTTTTAACATCCGTGTCGAATCTCCTACAGCTGAGCTCTATCAAATTGATCGTGTGCAATTTTGGAAAGATATTAATCAAAGTCCACAATTACAAAATTATGTTAAAGAATATTATCGTGTGAATTTGTTGCAATCGATGAAAAAAATGCAGCAAATGCTAATGAATGGGAAATTTGGTGCCGTTTGTACACAATTATATGACCTTTATGAGACATTTGGCGTACAAACAAAAGAAGGTTATTTAATTGATTTTGTCGTGACGAATGAAGAAATTGCTCACTTTTGTGGGATTACTTCTGCAAGTAGTGTCAATCGTATGATGCAGCAATTAAGAGAAACCGGTGCTATTCGTATCCAAAATCGTAAAATTTTAATTAAAGATTTACATGCAATTAAAGAGAATATGGTGGTTTAAACAAAAAAGAGACGCTCGTACACGTCTCTTTTTTGTTATTTATAGCGTTGAATGACTGTCGCAATCGCTTGTTGTGTTTTGGTGAATTGGTTTGTTGTTGGATAAGTTGCTAATTGAGAGGCAAGATCTGAGAAAGTTAGGCTTATTTCCTCAAAATCTAGCAAGTCTGCTGTAAAACGGTCAACCATTTCATTTTTAGCTTGTTCCATGTCTAATAACGTCGTCGCTAATTGCTCGCCTTCTGCATTTTTGTCACTCCCAGTATTCAACCAATTCGTATATAGTTCTTGAGCAGCTTGATAATCGTTCTGCGCTTGTTCTAATTGTATCGACAACTCAGCTTGTTGCGTTTGTTTTTGATTTAGTGCTTCATTGGCAGCTGCTATCGTTTGATTCGTTTGGGGCGTTGCCGTCACCTCCATTGTACTGAATAGCTTCTCGGTATCTGCTAAAGTCATTGAAAAGTCTTCCACTGCTTGTGTCCATTCAATCACTGTTTGCTGTTGCAAATTGTCCTCTAAGATTTGTAGGATTTGTGTTTGTTCTAAAGCCGCTTTTTGTAAAGCATCTCGTTGAATTGCTTGATTTCTTGCCTCAGCTGTATGAGTTGAATCTGTCTCCTCTACTTTAGCTGCGCTATATTCCGCTTCTAAAATCGCTATTTCTGTTTCTAAACGTTGACGTTTCACATCAATTTCGGCGATGGTTTGTTGCGCGTTTGCTTGCTCTTTTAAATCTTCGCTCGTTTCTTGTGTTTGTGCGACAGCTAGTTCTGAATCTAAAGCCGTTAGCTCCGCTTGTTTATCTGCTAAAGCTGTTTCAAGTTCTTGTTTTTTTGCAGTTGATACAGCAGGTGCTCGTTCTACATTTTGATTCTCCCCAGCCTCTAAGTCTGCTCTTGCTTGAGCCACTTGTTCACGCTGTTTGGCAATTTTTTCTTTAATTGCTGGTGTCTGTGGTTCATCCGTTGTTTGATTGGCTATCGTTTTTTCAGGATTCATTTTTTCATTATCCGTTATGATTTTTTCACCTACTACCTGATTTTGCTCGTCTTTAACAATGACATAATTGCCATCCCACGTAATAACTGTACCAACTGGCAACGTATATTGTTCGCCATCTTGGTAACCATTCGCAGATAACAACTGCATCGGATTTTTAATATTTAACGCCATGCCGATATTCCACACAGTATCCCCTTCTATCATTGTTAACGAGTGGGTTGAATCGATACGACTAACAATTTCTTCAACCGAATTTACTTGCCAACTATCGGCTGATACTACCGGCTGAAAAAAGCCCAGCATACTTCCAACTAATCCCCCATAAATACACCAATATTTTGGGCATTTCGTCATTTTCACTAAATCAGTAGACGAATTACTTAATTTTTTCATTGCTTCTCCTCCCAACATCTCCATTAGTTTAGCATATTTCCCCCACAAAAAAAGCACTAGAAAAATTCTAGTACTCTTTCATAAACCGATGCGTGATACGAGTTGTCACCATCAACACCAAAACAATGGACACCAATCGATCAAGGTAATCTGTAATCACTTGAACAAGGAAGACACTGGAAACTTGTGATAAGCCAATCCCACGTAATAATTGAACAATCACGCTTGAACCAGAAGACGTGATACCTCCAAATAAAACAACCGTGATAATCGTTGCTATAATTGTTCCAGGTAATGAAATCCATAACGTTTTTATCACTAATTGTTTTCCTTCTAAGCGATTTTTTAAGAAATAACCTGCACAAAACCCAGTAACAATTTGGACAGGTCCATAATATAAAGCAAATAAATCAGTAGTCAAACCGCTAAGTAAAGCATTTAATAAGCCTGCTAATACACCATAAACAGGACCTAATAATACAGCAGCGAAAATTGTTCCAATCGTATCCAAATAAATAGGCAGACGCAAGAACAAGGCAATGGTGCCCCCTACATAATTCAATGCTAAAGCTAACGCAACAATGGTAATGGTTCTAGTAGTGATGGTTTTTGTTTGATTCATGATACATAGTCATCCTCACATTAAGTTTTTTAGATCCGTTTGAATCAGTTCTTCTTGTGCATGAAGAATGACGGTCAAAAACTTCCCAAAGAAAGAATACGTATCCACTTCAGTTAAAATTTTACTGTTCGCAGGTTTCTGCCAAAAATCATAGCGATCAACTAAGGTTTGTCCCATGCTAATACTCGTTGTTTCAACAGCAGTAAAACTTTCGAAACCCGTGCAAATCGTGGGGTCAATAAAATAAGCGACCGCAAGCGGATCATTAATAACACAGCCCAAGATATGCTCTTGCTGCCAATGAAAGTCCACATAAAAGCGGGTGATTGCTTGAATAAATTGACCAATTTCTGGATTCATCCGTCGACAGTATTCAATTAATGTCGGTGTTAAAACAATTTCGCGCGTTACATCTAAACCAACCATTTCGATTGTTTGATTTAGATGTTGAAAGACGTACGCTGCAGCATCTGGATCACACCAGTAATTGTATTCTGCTACTGGTGAACAGTTCCCATGACTTTTATACGTTCCACCCATTGAAACAAAGCGTTGCATATGTTCTCCAAGCTGTGGATTTTTCTGCAAAGCTTGCGCAATATTTGTCAACGGACCCAAGGCGATGACGGAAATAGCTGTTGGTTGAGCAAAAGTGGTCGCTAGATACGTTGCTGCATCTTGTACTTCTATTGTTTTTTCGGATGTTCGAGGGAAATATGTTTCGCCTAAACCATCCATTCCATGTGTATCTTGCGCACTGATAAATTCTCGCGTCAATGGTGTTGTTGCACCTTGATACACAGGAATATCTAGTCTATGACAACGTTCCAAACAGCGAAAGGTATTTTCAACTCCTAACTCAACAGGAACATTGCCACAAACAACAGTGATTCCAACTACTTCTAGCTCTGGTGCTTGAACAGCCAGCATTAGCGCCAACATATCATCAATACCAGGGTCACAATCAATAATTACTTTTTGTCGTTGCATTTCCAACCTCCTTTCAAGAGGTATATAGTTTTTTATAACTGGGAGGTTTCGAACCAGTCCGAGAAAAATTTCTCGATTTCATGCACGTGTCTCATCATACCGTAAATTATTTTGAATGAAAAGAGCTGAATGAAAAAAGCACTAGAAAAATTCTAGCGCTTCACGGCTTTAAATAGCGATGTTAAAATTAAACCAATCACACCAACGAATAAAGAATACGCAGGCATCCCAAACATATTGTTTTGATTATCCAGAAGTAAGCGGACAAAATTAGTCGTGTAATCATCTGACGCAGCGGAAACAACTTTTCCAGTATAACTGTTCAGATACGTAAACAAGCCCAATTGAACGACAGAAAAAACAAAAGCGATAATCTGACTTTTTTTGGAAGATACGACATGTAAAACTAAAATGATGATAGGCACTCCGATTAGTGCGTACTTCGCAAAATCGAAAAGCTGGAAATTATTGCGATAATTCATTAACAATTCTGGACTATATGCCGCCCAACGTTTAATGACACTTTCCATTTGATTAAACAGCGTAATCAAATTATAATTCGAAAATTTAACAAATCCTTCTCCTAAAACGCCGTATAAACTAGCCATAACTGAAGACAAAGAGACGACTGTTGATGGTGGCATTTTTTTTAATTGACGGATAAGTTTACGTGTTATTTTTTTAACACGACTTTTTAATGTTTTTCTTCTTTTTCCGATACTAACCCCTCTTTTGCATTTTATTCCGTTAACAGTATACCACAAGAGGGGAGCATACGTTTGCCTTTTTTTCTGGAAATTATCTGAAAAATTATTCTGCTTGTATCATCTGCTTAATCTCTTTTTGAGACAGGGCTTTCCATGGCGATGTTTCAAAATTGATTAACGCTTTTTCGGGATTTTCATTTTTATTCCACCATTTTGCTTCATACCCAATGCCGTCAAACATGACTCGTTTTCCAGCAGTATACACTGTGTCTTCTAACCAGTTCGGATACGTCCCTTCAGGTAATTTTAATTGAGGTAACGGCTTTTCACCAGGCAAAACTGGACCGATAAGTTGCCAAGGCGTTTCTTCGGCACGTAAAATCGGACTGTCGGGTGCATCGCCTTTCGTCCACCATTTTGCTTCATAGACATGATGATGCCAAACGACTTTCGTTTGCGCTAAATAAACGCCTTCTTCTGACCAAATCGGATACGGACTAGTCGCAGGATCATCGGGTTTTTGTAACTCTTCTTTTGTTAAATTAGAAACTGTTGTAAGTTGCGCATTTTCTGCAACTTTGCCGTTTAAATTTTTCTTTAATCGCTTGGCAAAATCTTGGTCTTCTTGGGTAACGCCGCTATAACTATCAGATACAAACGTTGCGGGCACATAATCTGGATTGGATTTACGGTCACGATTAGCCGACCACATCGACATTCGTCCTAATTTCACTTTTTGCGCGAACTGATTTAATTCTGTCGCATCTTTTAAGGTGAAGCGTTCAGTAGCAACATCATTTTGTCCAATCATGGGCGTTGCACCTATTTTTGCCCATAATACAGCGTCACTTAGATAAATTCCAGCTTTGTTATACATAATTTTTAATTGCCGATGGGTTTCCTTCAATGCCTGTATCGCATTCTCAGCTAAAGATAATTTCGGTTGACGGCTACCACCATAGTTCATCGTCATAATATTCACTCCTGCTAAATCAACCTTGTTGGTTAAAAATTCAGCAACTGTATCCGTTCCATCTTTTGTTAGGCCATTCGGATCAGCTGGCAGTGTCAACCACACCGCCAACGATTTGCCGGCTTTTTTACGATTTGTTTGTAACTTAGCAATTGCTTGTGCCCGTAACTGATTGACTGTTCGATTGGTGAGACCGTCATTCTCCAAGTCCAAATCAATCGTCGTTAAGTCATAACGATCGATGACTTCTTGATACGCTGCGACAAGCGAATCAACATCCGTATAGCGCAACGCCAATTCATCATTCAATAGTCCGCCAAAGGAAACAATCACATCATACCCTTTTTGTCTTAGTCGTGCGATACGTCGATCAAGATCTAGATTCTGACTCGCTTCCTCTAATGAATAAAAATTTCCCCAACTCGGTGAACCATCCTTTTCTGATGCTACAACAAATGATAAAACAACGTTATCCTCCAATTGCTCAAAATTAAACTGGGGTGTTGCAGTCACATCGACATATGAAGCAAACCACGGTTGATGATCCGATTTTTGAAATTGAGCAAACAGTTCTGTACGATTTAAATAAGCACCTGACCCAATCAAAAGTACCACCACCATGAATAGTAGACGTAAAATGGACAAGCGACGAGTAGGCGTAACCTGTTTGTTCTTCATATCACTCATTCCTCTCTCTTCTTGGCTAGTGGTTTCGAATATTGCAACTCGACGTTTAAAGGGACTTTATTTTTATCATCCCCATAATACAAGACTGCTTGCCAATTCAAGTCATTCACCGGATTTTGTAAGGTGGTATGTTTTGGTTTCACTTCGACAAAGAACCAATCAATAAAATTATGGAAGATGTCCACACACATATTCCAAATACCAATATACGACACAAATGCCCAAGTAGCTGTTATTGCATTGAAACCAGCAAAAAGGGCATTTCCCCAATTTCCTACTAGCAACGAACGATAGCACATAAAACTGGAAAAAAGAATAATGACTACCGGCATAAGTAAATAAATGGTTGGTGAAGCCGTGCGATTATTTACTTTAGGTGTCCGTGCAAAAGGAATTTTCTCTCCAGTTAACGCTTGTTGGATTGATTTAAGCACACCCGCTAAATTAACTGCTAAGAGAATTAAATTAAACCCATAGATTCTAAAAATATCTGTTCGTTTATAACGTGAATAGTTCAAATCTCCCGCCATTGCCATAAAATAAGGTAATGCTGAACATAAGATATAGACACTTAAAAGATTTTCAGCAAAGGGATACGCTAATAGAAAAATCAAACTAAAACTAGCCCAAGAAATGGACGCCATGTAATTAAGACGCATGCAAAATTCCATCCATTTGATTGGATGGCCCGCCTTTTTTCGTTGTTTCATTGTTCCAAATAATTTTGGAAGAATCAATAATCCACCATTTGCCCAACGCCGTCTTTGAATGATTAAGGAACCAAAATCTGGCGGAGTCGCACTGTAGCTCAAACGTTCTGGATAATTTACTAATTGCCAGCCGTGTTTTTCTAAATCTACGCTAGATTCGGTATCTTCAATTACAGTTCGGTCTTGAATAAAACGTCTAATTTTAAAGCCATTCACATAAGATATTTCGGCAATATCTTCCAAAGCTTTTTTACGAATGACCGCATTAGCTCCTACCCAAAATGTTGCGCCGTAATAGGTGGTTCCTTGATGAAGAATATGCTGAAGGTCGGTGGTAGCACCTGCAATTCGTTCGATCCTAGTAGGCGTCCCTCGAAAAGATGAATAGGGCGTTTGCGTAACCGCAACTTTTTTATTTTCAGCTTGATTCAATAAATAAACCAAACGTAAACAATACTCTCTTAATAAAATAGAATCGGCATCAAGCGTTAACAAAAATTCACTATCTGGAATCACCACATCTGGTGTTTCTTCTGTTCGTGTCAAAATGTCACCCGCTGGCGTACGCTCAATTTGATAACTGCCACCCATTAAATCAATATACGCATTTAAATTCATCGCTTTATTCGCTTCATGGGATAATGAACTATATTTTTTTCTTTGAAAATAATCAAGTTCTACTTTGAATAGCCACACCAAGCGACAGTACAGTTGATGTGCACGAGTATAGTCAATTGATGACTGTTGATTCGCAGCAGTCAGTAACGCTTTTGCCACTAAATATAATTCATTTGCTAAATCATGTAAGACTTGCTCAATGAAAAATTGATCGACGTGGTCTTCATTTATTTCTTGTTGCGCCATCTCACTTAACCAGTCACCCGCACGTGTATACTCTCTAGCAATTGCTCGTAAACGATCACCCGCAATTTTTTTAGTAACTTGTCCACGCTCAAACACTTTTAGAACTTGTTCAAAATGGTCGCGTGGTTCTTGTAAAAGCATAGTAATTTCGTGAATCAATCGTTTCGTTGCTTCTAATTTTTCAAAGGCTTGTGGATTATTTGGCACCGGATTATCATCAATTAAAAGAACCACCCGCATTTGCGGATATTCTTGTAACGCAGCGGATAATAACGTCTTACGAATAACAGCGACTTCTTCATCATAAGACGGAACTAACACCGTGATCGTCGGTTGTTTTTGTGTAAAAAATTGATCGATTTTTTCTCGGGGAACTCGAGTGTGTTGATTAAATCGTTTAAATGCCCCTTCTCTAGAAAATAAATAGATTAAGGCGGAAAAATTTAAGAGTGTCACAATCAAAATATAAAGAGCTGCTTCTACAACTGTTTGAAATTCATGTGTTGTATTCGTAAATTGCTTAAAAATAGTGGAAGAGACATACAGTACCCAAAAACCAATCGAGGTGACAATATAGAGCCGATTGAGGGTTAACTTAGAAACTGAAACGTGGTCATGCAACACGGATAATGGTTTGGTGCTTTTTTCGGTTCCAAACTCTTTTTTCTTCATTTCTTCACAACCTTTTTATTTAATAATTGTTTCGATTATAGAAATTATATACTTCTATTTTATAAACTTCAATAAAAACGTTTACATTTTAGAAACTAAATGATTTTTGTGCGCAAAAAAGCGACAATGATTCATCTTCACTGTCGCTTTTTATTTAGTATCCTCCACCAGGAATTCCTAAATATTCTTCTAATGTTTTGTTTGAGCGATAAATCGCACTTGCTTGACTTCCGATATAACGCACATGCCATGGCTCATATTGATACCCAGTAATGGCTTCTTTTCCTGCTTTATAACGAATGATAAAACCATACTGATGTGCATTCGCCGCTAACCAATTAGCTTCGCGACTTTTTTCCAATAATGAGCCATTGTTATGAATTAAATCGAAGGCTAGACCTGTTTGATGTTCAGAATAGCCAGGTCGTGCAGAAAAACGATCTGCTGCGGCTTGCCCGTAGGTTCTTACATAATTTTGATATAACACACTTTGATAACTATATGAACGAAAACCACTGTAACTATTACTCACATCCATATTCAATTGTTGCATCGCTCGTAATAATTGACGGAATTTACCACCTGCTGTTGAATTTTCGCCTGGATTATAATTAGCTGGCAAAGAATGCTTTTTATTCGCAATTAGAATACCATCGACATAGGTAATCCCTTGCCTAGTCTCAACGGTTCTTGTTCCAGTTGCGTTGATATAACCTTGCCAATTATTTTTCGAATCATACAAGGAATAATAGGTTGAACCATTCCTATGTTGATAATACACTTTTACGTGATAAATTTTCCCGCTTAATTGACGTGCTGTCGTTTTTCGCTGCCAATCAAAATTTTGCCACACCTCATAGTTTGAGCTAGGGATAGTTACTCGTTTTGATGTGGAAATAGCGTCGCCTTGTGGACTACTTTTTTTCGTATTATTTTCGTTCACGTACCCCATCCAAGTTCCTTGATTGTTATATAAAGTCAAATAACGACTGCCATTGTAATGGTAATAATAGCCACGTGCTTGATACGTGTGATTTTTTTTCGCAGCGTTAGTCGTTCGCTTCTGCCATGAAAAATTTTGCCACATGTATTGATCATTCGTCACTGTTACCTGTTTACTATCTGCTTGATAAATTCCTTGTGGGCCATTCGCTACAGCTACGTTATTTTCATTCGTATAACCTGCCCAATTGCCATTGTTATCGTATAGCGTTAAATAACGACTCCCATTAAAATGCTGATAATACCCGCGTGCTTGATAAGTGCGATTTTTTTTCGCAGCGTTGGTCGTTCGCTTCTGCCATGAAAAATTTTGCCACATGTATTGATCGTTTTTTACCGTTACATATTTATTATTCGCCAGATAAATCCCTTGCTGACCATCTGCTACGACTACGTTATTTTCATTGGTATAACCTGCCCAATTGCCATTGTTATCGTATAGCGTTAAATAACGACTCCCATTAAAATGCTGATAATACCCGCGTGCTTGATAGGTGCGATTTTTTTTCGCAGCGTTGGTCGTTCGTTTCTCCCATGAAAAATTTTGCCACATGTATTGATCATTTTTTACCGTTACATATTTTCCATAACTATGGTGTTTCCCATTACCTTCTTTTGTCAGTTCTAAAACTTTCGCTTCAACATATCCTAATGACCGATCTTTAGTAGCAATCTTATAATACGTCAGATTATTTTTCGTTAGCTTGTTTTCGACTTTTACAGTTTGATTGATTAGAGTCGCTGTCGTGCCCAACTCTTTCTTCAACGTATCATCCCAGATTTTAGCTGTTGACAAAATGGTGGCGTAAGGTAAAGACACCGCTTGTTGAAACAATTGAATTTGCGGTTCTTCTGTGGTTTCTTCTGTTTCTTGAGAGGTTTCTGTAGAAGATTCACTTGTTGTTGTTTCGGTTGTCTTTGTTTCACTCATTGTTGAAGAATTTGTCTCGCTAGAAAGTTGTTCACTAACCGAAGTACTAGATTCTTCAGTGGTTGTTTCGGTATTTTCTAAACTATCTGTTGTTTCTACTAAAGATTCTGTTGTTTCAAAACTTTGACTTTCACTAGTCACAGATGTTTGACTTTCTGAAATGTCAGAAATTGATTCAGAGCTTATATCACTGTCTGTCGTAGAAGTTACTGTTTCTTCTGCAAATAAGTTTACTGGAAAACTTCCCATAATTATTGTAGCAATCAACAATTTACCTAATTTGATATTCATATTCCTCCTCCTAAAAAAACGATTATATTTCTATTTATAGTATAGCAAATTCCCTGCAATGACGCATGGAGGCGATGAACTTTTCCTTATCTAGCTCTTTTGCATACTAAATGATATGGTAGGATTAAATTGTAGCAATATGAATGGAGAGGATAATAATGGATATTGACTATTATGTATTAGACAAAAATAAACCAGAATCAGAAGAAATCCTGTTAGGGATAGAAGTATTAGCAGCGTTAAACAAAAACAAACATTCTCACAAAGATTGCAATAATTACTATCTACACTCTTTGAACGATTCCTCCGCAGAATTTAAAAAGAATTACGCTGTGTGGAAGTTGCTAGAGGAACATGGTACACATATATTACCTATTGCTTGTGTTAATAAAAAAATAGTCAAAACAAACAGTTTATTGGATGTTTTTGAGTTGAGTGAATTAACAGGGTTTGGGATTTCTTTCCAATACAAACCAGATGATCTGATGTAGACAGGGACTACTAAAAAGGCGAGATGACTAAAATCGGTCATCTCGTCTTTGGTAGTTATTGTTTAGCAGAGCCATTGCCATGACCAGGACTATAATTGGCAGCTTCGGCTTCTGTAATCAAGCTAAAATTCCCTGGATTTTTCACTTGACCATATGTTTTCCCGCTCTCTACTTTTAAATACTTATACCCGGCTGGCGCTTGATGCCAGTCGCCCACTAAAGTAGGAGTAGCTGAATCGTTAGCGTTCGTCGTTTGTTCCACTGCTGCTTGTTGTCTAGCAGCTTCCGCTTGAGCTTCTTTTTCACGAGCAGCTTGTTCCTCAGCTTCTTTTTTTGCTCTTTCAGCTGCTTCTTTTTCAGCTTTTTTCTTCGCTTCTGCAATTCGTTCATTACTTTTTTCTAAGAATTCATCATATGTTGTTTGCAAAGTTTGCGAATTTTTTGCCAAATCACCAGGCTGATAATTTTTCATTTTTAGAGAATCATCTAATGTTGTAAGCACGTCCTCTAGTTTTGCTTGCTCATCAGACGTCAAGTCCCCATTTGCTACTAAAGAGCGAGCCGTTTGAATGAATTCGGTAGCTTTCTTTTCATGTGCATCAAAATCTTCAGCACTTTCTGTTTGTTTTGTTTGCAAGCGTGTGACTAAAGATTGAGAAGAGGATTTGCGCTCTGTAATTGCTTGTAGATTCTCAGCTTGTTCTAAATATGTCGCATTTTCTTTTCTATCTGCTGCTAACTCCTCTTTTTCACTAGAAGATATATACTTTTGTTTAGCTAGCGCTTCTGATGATTTATTTAATTCAGCTAGTTCCTTCACTGTTTCTGTAATTAACACTTGATTGTTTTCCATTTGTTCAGCTAATTCGCTAACTGTACGTGTAAGTTCTCGAATAGTGATGATAGTGGAATTAGACGCCAATTGAGCTTCTTCTTTCAGTTCTGTTAATTGTTGGCGATCTTTTTTAGCAATAAATTTCTCTTTGCTTTTAGTTTCTAGCTCTGTAATTTTCTTTAATAACTCTTCTTGCTCTGTCTGAATGACTAGCTTTTCATTTTTGGCAACCCGTTTTTTAACAGCAGAAAAATCTTGTTGTTCTTCTGCAATTAACGTTTTTAATGTCTGGCGATTCGCTTTTTCTTCTGCTTGATTGATTTCGGTTACTTTTTGCTTTAATAGTTCTGAGTCTTCTTCAGAAATAAATTCCGAGTTTAAAATCGTTTGAATTTGTCGTTCTTGTTTATCTTGTTGTGTATAAACTTCTTGGTACGCATTGGCATTCTCATTTGCTGCAACAACCCCTGTAGCTGAAAATGCTAAAATAATACCTACTACTGCACGTCTTAATTTCATTTTACACCCTACCTACTCGCACTATTTTTCTTGTTCTATCAAAGTTTGATACCCAATTAATGTCAACGTTGTTTCTTGATTATCACCATCCTTTAAATGGTTATAATAATTTTTTATCAATGACAATGTTTGTTTTGTCTCAGTTAATTGATGGGCATTCACATCTAACACTTTTTGGTTCACTGCGTGTGTTAATTGGTAATCTATAAAAAATAACAATTCTTTATCTTTCAATGTTTCGACATCATGTTTTTTCAAAAAACGTTTTAATTGATAAAAATTTTTAGTCTCCACACGAATATGCCAGGCATAATAAAGTGCGACCCCCATCGCAAACAAATACACGACAAATGGATTTATTCGAATCAAATCTAATGAAACAAAGATACTCGCTAAAATAAGTAAGCTAATCGAGACGAAAAGCACCTTCCACTCGTATTGTTTATATTTTTTATAACGTGCGACTATCTGTTGATACTCATTCATAACAAAATCCCCAATTATAGTTATTTCCTTAATGATAACTTGTTCTTTTTATAGTGACAACCTTTATTTAACCATCATTAAATAAAATAACTAGTTACTTATAAAAGAAATAACAAACAATCAATTGAATTGACAGAAATACAGCTTTCCTTTAGCCTAATAATCGTAACTACTTTTGTTATTTTAAGGAGATGCTTATGAAGAGAATAGGGATTAAATGGCAACAATGGGGAATTTTATTAGCAACAAGTGTGTTACTTATTCCAGTGTCAACAGGGGTTTTAGACACAATCGATTCAACCAGTGGCACAGAACAAACCACTGTCGAAAGTATAGCAACATCCACTAGTCTATCTGAATACGTCACTTCAGATGAAGAACAACTCACTTCCAGTAGTGAACAGAAAAATACAACCGATTCTACTTTAATAACAACTGAATCTGCAACTAATTTTTCTGTTGAGTCTACCGAAAATTCTTCCGAAGTACCCAGTACCTTTACGTTGGCAGACTATGAAAATAGTTCGGCATTAGAACTTGCAGCAGCTGTCCGGCAACAGCGTGTGACTAGTGTTCAATTAGTCCAATTCGCTTTTCAAAAAATTCGCGAGCAAGATGATACCTACAATGCCATGATTTCTTTGCGTGAAACAGAAGCGCTCAAAGAAGCCGCTGAAATTGAAGATACAGGACAACCTTTTTTAGGTGTTCCTTTAATTGTCAAAGGATTGGGTCACACAATTGCTGGTGGGAGTAACTCAAACGGTTTAACATTTTCAAAAGATGTCGTTTCACGTTCAACCGGAACGTTCACGAAAGCTTTTCAAAATGCTGGTTTTATTGTGATTGGGCAAACCAATTATCCAGAAATGGGATTAAAAAATATTACAAATTCCAAGCTCTATGGTCCGACAGGTAGTGCGTGGAATCCTTTATATCAAGCAGGTGGTTCTTCTGGCGGTTCAGCAACTGGGGTCGCTGCTGGTTATACACCGATTGGTACAGGAAGCGATGCCGGTGGTTCCATTCGTATCCCAGCTTCTTGGAATGGCATTATTGGGATGAAGCCTTCTCGAGGTGTTTTAGTTGGCAATTCCGCTAGCGAACGTGGGCAAACCAGTCATTTTGCAGAAACAAAAACGATGGATGATACCATCACTTTGTTTGATACGTTTAAAACACAAGAATTGCCACAACTTTCATTAACACAAGACGTTAAAATCGCCTACTCGACTAAATCACCTGTGGGTACGCCCGTTGAACCAGAAGCCGTTCAAGCAGTAGAAACAGCCATTGATTTTTTACGTCAACAAGGCTTTCAAGTAGAAGAAGTCGAGCAACCTTATGACGGTGTCCAGTTGATGGAAAATTATTATACAATCGGTGCTAGCTCCATGGGCATCATTGATTTTTTAGCTAAACAACAAGCAAAACGACCGGTTGAAATGGAAGATGTTGATTGGACGACTTGGGCATTGTTTCAAACAAGTAAAGATTTAACAACCGCAGATGTTGATCAAGCATGGGAAGCGGTTCGGCAAATTGGTGCAGAACTGGCTTCGTTTCAAGAAAAATATCCTTTATTTTTAACACCGACGACTGCTTCGACTGCCCCTTTGCTAAATGATACAGCCATGCTTCCAGAACACATTGAAGCTATCAAGAATATGGAAACTTTGTCTAAAGAAGAAAAATTGCAACTAGTTTATGATCAATGGTTACCAGGTCTAACGCATACACCGTTTACCCAAGTAGCAAATTTAACAGGTACACCTGCGATTAGTTTACCAACTTATGTTTCAACAGATGGCTTACCCTTAGGCATTCAATTTATGGCTGCTCAAAATAACGACTATTTATTACTGGAAGTCGGAAAATTATTTGAAGAAAATCAACAATTCAATCAAATCGCGCAAACGCCAGAAACACCTGAAGAACCCGATGATTCAAGTGATGAAGAAATTCAATCAAGTAGCACCATAGAATCGAGCACCAAAACCTCAGAATCAAACTCGGGAGAATCGACTTCAGATACACATACACAATCAAGCAGCACCATAGAATCTTCGACAAGTGAAACAACTGGTTCCACAGAATCAACAACTGAAAATGAAACTTCTACTAATAGTACCAACGATTCTTCTTCCAAAGAGGAAACGTCAACTAGTAGCACAAAAAAGCATACAACTGAATCAAAAACAACTTCGTCAACAAAAAAAACAAATAAACCAACTGCTAAAGAAAAAAATCCCCCTTCCAAGAATTTACCTAGAACGGGAGAATCCGAAAATATTTTGCCAATTGCTGGTGTTAGTATTCTCGTGATTGCAGGCGGTTTTGTAGCTTGGCGAAAACTTAAAAACTAGTTTGCCTAACAGAAAAAACGCCATTATAGTTTGAACTATGTACCGACCCCAAAAAGCTAGACCAAAAATCTAACTCCATGATGGTGGTATAGAAGTCAAAGAATTTTTAATTTCTAACTTTACGTACCTTTTGAAACATCCAGAAGATAATTTAGAGAAGATGATGAATGAATCTAGTTCTCTAGTTGAAGACGAAAAACAAAATTATCAAAATGCCCTTACCACTTTAAAAAATGATGAACTGGAATTTAGTCATATTGAAGTAGCGATACCGAAATCCGTTTATTCTACATTTGTGACAACTGAAAATTTCTATTACGTTACATTAGAAGATTTATCGCTTTTTTCAATGTATCAAACAGAATAACGATAAATCTGTTATAATCAAAGGGAAATGGAAGGTGTTAAGTATGAATCATAATGATCGTTTAACGCGCTTACGTTATGCGCTAGACATTAAAGATAACGATATGATAAAAATTTTTGCATTAGGTGGCGTAACTGTTACTAAAGAAGAAGTTCGAGAAATGTTGAAGAAAAAAGATGAAGAAAATTATGAATTAGAATTAACCAATGAAAATTTTGAACGATTTCTAAACGGGATGATTACTTCGCAACGCGGTGTGCGTGAAGGTGCTCCTGAACCCGTGCTGGAACTGCATAATGGCAATGCCAATAACTTGTTACTAAAGAAATTAAAAATTGCCCTGTCCCTAACTAGTGAAGATATGTTAGAGATTTTAGCACTCGCAGGAGTGAACGTTTCTAAAGGAGAACTAGGTGCCATTTTACGTAAAGAAGGACACCGCAATTATAAACCTTGTTTGGATAAATATGCGCGTAATTTCTTGAAGGGGTTAATGTTAGAATATCGTAAAGATAAATAGAAAAATAACCGCATCAGATGAAATTCTGATGCGGTTTATTTTTTGATTATTTACTACGTTTTTCATTAATCGCTTGGTACAATTCACCTGTTGTTTGAATATCTGGCAACTCTTCAACCGCTATATTGGCTTTTTTAGCTAATGCATCAATATCTTGTTGGGTTACTTCGTCGTTGATATTGATAGAAGCAATGTTGGTCACTTTACCTTCTTCCATACTAGGCAATTCTAAAATCTCTGCATTGACTAAATCAACAACATCTTGGCGTACTTCTGCATCATTTTCTATACCAATAATTTTCCAATTGTTTAACAGAACACCTTCATAAACGCCATCTTTCTCTTCTTTAATATAACGAGCAGACAGTTCTCTAATACGTCCTTCTACTTCACCAAATGCGTCTTGAGCAAAAGTGGAATAGCCTTCTTTAAATTCTCTGCCGGCTAACGGTCCATCTTCAGATACTAAAAAGTTCATTCTGTATTGATTCATTCCAATTTTAAGCGTTTCATCCTCTTTGATTGGCGTATCGTCTAAACGTCTTAAATTGACAATTCGTTCACCCGATTCTTTTGTAAGATCAATCTCATATTTCACATTGTAAAAACGGTCATTCGTATTGTATTTACTTGTTCGGCGTTCTGGATTAAAGCTGACTGTCACATCGCCCGGTTTCGTTTGATTATAATAATCAGCGCCCCATTCCATATAATCTTTTAAATCTTTACCCGTAATTTCATAGACCGTCACTTCACCATCTGTAAATTGATAGTTTCGTGCAATATCTTTTTTCTTAATTTCTCCCATGTCTAAAGACGGTGTGTCAGTGTCAATTTGAAACGCGACTACATCGGCTCCTTGACTGTAATGAAGCATCACTTCACCAAAGAAATTGACTAACGGTGTTTCTTGAATTTGTGCAGATGAAATCCCTTGAATCTCATTTTCAGGAACTAAATCCATGCCCACAAGTTCGCCTAATACTGTATTTGCATCTTTTCTCGCACGTTCATGCGAAGGTTTTAGCAGTTCATTAATTTCAGGATCTTCTTCATAGCCAGCCACTTCTATGGCAGAACCAGATTTATCCTTCACTTCATAGCCATCCTCATTTTTAGTTAAGGTTAAATCCACACGCGAAACAAAACGGCCATATTTATCAGGTTCAACAATCAATACATCATTGATGAACTCTTCTTCTACCAATGTATGCATGTGACCAGCAAATACCACATCCAATTCTGGAACGGCTTCTGCCATATCTGCTACGCCAGTATTGTGCACATCGTTTTCATTCGATATTCCCATGTGAACAACACCAACTAAGACATCGACATCTTTTTTCAACTCTTTTACCACTTCAATCGTTTCTTTGACAGGATCAGTTAATTTTTTTCCATCAAAAATATCTGTATCTTTCTTAAACTCCGCAACTAATGGCGTCGTCATCCCAATAAAACCAAGTTTCACACCATCGCGTTCCACAATTTTATACGAATCAAAATACGGCGTTCCATCTTCCAACTGTACGTTTCCAGCTAAAACACCCCCATCAAACTGCTCAGTGATATTGTCCAAAACATCAAATCCATAATCGAACTCATGATTTCCCATCGTCCAAACATCATAATCCAAGGCTTTTAACACTTCTGTGGCTGGATGATGGTCATCATTTTTAAACAATTCCGCTGAATTATCTTGAATCAAATCACCCGCATCAACTAAAATTGTATGCTCATTGTTATCGCGAACTTCTTTGACAATCGTACTAATTTGCGCAAAGCTTCCCGCCTTATTTTCCACATCCATCGCATAATCCCACGCCATATAGCGACCATGAATATCCGATGTCCCTAAAATAGTGATTTGTTTCTCTTCAGAATTAGCGCTCTCCGTTTCTTTGTCTTCACTGGTCGTATTAGTCGCACAGCCAGCAAGTACTCCCATGCTTAATAAAACAACTACTTTCTTGTTTATATATTTCTTCATATTCCCCATCTACCCTTAGCCCTTTCTAAGGATATTCCTCCTCTACACTTTTTGAAAACAGTTTCAAGAAATAGCATAACATACTGCGGTTTTATGGGCAATTGAAGGAACACTATTAGTTTTCTTCAAGTGAAATATGAAAACTTTATCCAAAATAAATAACATCTTATTACTGTCCGCTGAAGAGATAGTGATTCCTCAATATCTCCATTCATGGCACCTTTGTTACTTTTCGTACAACTCATCCCCTAAAACCGTACATAATTCTTTTGATTCTAAGTCTAAAATATAGTCATGCAAGCTTTCAATAAATCCGTTTATTTTTTGGTTACGTGCTTCTCCTTGACCCATTTTATAAATTAAGTATAGCGTGCGATGAATGTCACTTTCTGTGGGAACTGTTTTAATATGATCATTTTTTTGAATGATATCCTGATAAACACATAACGGTACGATTGCCCATGTATCTTCTGATTCTAGATAATCCATCAGCAGTTCAGGAGAATCCAGCGTAATTCTTGCAGGAATACTACTATCCCATTGACGATAGTACCAATCTTTATAATCCGGTCCCCAGCCAATATAGATTTGATCTGACCGTTTCAACTCATCAAGCTGATGATAATTAGAAAAGCGGTTATCATAAATAATCAATAACGGTTCATTGATTAACTCTTTTGTGGTTACTTGATTCGATTGATAGGGTTTAGAAACAATGCCAATATCTATATCAAACGAATTCACCATACTATAAATCGTTCGATTCCAATGTGAACTGACATGAATTTGATAGGACTCTGCTAAATAACTTCTATAAAGACCTCGAAATAAATAAGTATTCACACTTTGCGGCGCACCAATTTTTAAATGTGGAAGTAAGGGTGCTTGTTTCCACTCATTCACTTCATTTTCTAATTCGATATATCGTGCGGCATAATCCAAAAATTCAATACCCTTTTCCGTGAGTTCTAGCTTTTTTTTACCCGAACGACGCTTAATTAAACGTGTGTCTAGCTCCTCTTCTAAAGCAGATAACCGGTCTGAAAGCGTCGATTGGCTAATATATAACTTGTCTGCTGCTTTTGTAAAATTGTTTGTTTCAACAATCGTTAGAAACGCATTAATCTGATTTAAATTCATCACTTCACTCCTAATCATCGGAAAAACCGATAGTAATAACGAGAATCTATATTTATATATAGAAGCTACAATGCTACTATAACACCAAGGTTACATCAACACTTTATCACACATTAGTAAAACAGTCGCCATTATTTCTTTATTAGAAGTTAATTTTTTTGATAAGGAAACTGATAAAAACGGAAAATACGTTTATAGATATAACAGAGGAAAGGTGGATAGTAAAAAGTAATTAGCAAACTTCAATTTAAACTTAGAAAAGGATTGTGATTATATGACAAACAATAAAGCATTTTCAAAAATTAGACATAATAGTAGACCAAAAAAACCAAGAAAATATGGTGTCAGTGAAATCCGTGGCCCTTACTACAATGTTATGGGTGAACGCTATTTAAGAGACATTATGGAAACAATGGGCGAACATGTAGATATCATAAAATTTGCTGGTGGTTCATTCTCCTTAATGCCAGAAGATCAATTAATCAATTTCATCAATATTTGCCATGAATATGATGTAAAAGTGGATACTGGTGGTTGGATGGAATATGTCTTGACGCAAGGTATCGAAGCAGTTGACCATTATATTAGCGAATGTAAAAGATTAGGCTTTGATATTATCGAAATTTCAACTGGATTCCTAACAATACCAAGTGACGATATTGTGCGCTTAACCAAACGTGTGCAAGATGCTGGTTTATTGGCTAAACCAGAGATTGGCATTCAATTCGGTTCTGGAGGAACAAATACCGTTGCACAAAACGAAGCTGCCGGTTTAACAGACATCGATAAAGCAATCGAGACTGGTAAAAAATGTTTAGAAGCAGGCGCTTATATGTTAATGATCGAATCAGAAGGCATTACTGAAAGTGTGGATACTTGGCGAACAGATATGGTCTCTAAATTTGTGAAAGAATTGGG
This sequence comes from Enterococcus sp. DIV2402, assembly GCF_017426705.2. Taxonomy (NCBI): domain Bacteria; kingdom Bacillati; phylum Bacillota; class Bacilli; order Lactobacillales; family Enterococcaceae; genus Enterococcus; species Candidatus Enterococcus lowellii. Next base: position 3,144,605 of record NZ_CP147251.1, read on the forward strand.
GACAGAAAAAGTGATGTTTGAAGCTGCTGACCCGAATGTTTTTGCTTGGTACATTAAAAATTATGGTCCTGAAATCAACCTTTTTGTCGACCATAGCCAAATTGTCCAACTTGAAGGTTTGCGTAGAGGTATTTGGGGCAATACTGAATTATTTGGTCGCGTCCTTACATTGGATGACGGCAAAAACGATTAATCTTATTTTTGAAACAGTTAGAATATGGAGGTTGAATAAATGACGAACACGAACATGACTATGGTTGAAGAACTTGCTGAATGGACTGCTCAACTACAATGGACAGATTTATCAAAAGAAGCAGTTGACTCATTAAAAGGACGTTTACTTGATAGCATCGGTGTTGCCATTGGCGCACTGGATGGTAAACCGATAAAAGCTATCCGTCAAATGACAGATGATTTAGGAGGAAATCCCTTAGTTACCTTAATCGGTGGTGGAAAAACAACACCAGATTACGCTACCTTCTACAATGGTGCAGCGATTCGTTATCTTGATTATAACGACTCTTATCTAGCAAAAGAAGAAACGTGCCATCCTTCAGATAATATCGCACCTGTCCTTGCTGCGGCTGAATACAATAAAATTAGCGGCAAAGAATTTTTATTGTCACTAGGTATCGCTTACCAAGTCCAAGCTAGACTATCTGAGCTAGCACCTGTTAGAAAACATGGCTTTGATCATACTGTTCAAGGAGCTTACGGTGCCGCAGCTGGCGCTTCACGAGCACTCGGTTTAGCTGCTACGGGTATCGCAAATGCCATCGCAATCGCTGGTACAACGCAAAATGCTTTAAGAGTCACCAGAACTGGAACTTTATCGAATTGGAAAGGTTTAGCGTATCCAAATACCGCCATGGGTGCTGTTCATGCAACACTCCTCGCTAGTTATGGAATCACTGGCGCTCGTGAAGTGTTTGAAGGAAATAAAGGCTTCATGGACAGTATTGCCGGTCCCTTTGAAATCGATTGGTCCAAAGAAAATCTTGAACGAGTAACCGATACAATCATAAAAAAATATAACGCAGAAATTCATTCCCAATCCTCTATCGAAGGTATCTTGGAAATTCGAAATAACCAACAAATAGCTGCACAAGACATCAAACAAATCCGACTAGCAACTTTCGATGTTGCATATAACATTATCGGCGGCGGAGAAGAAGGCGAAAAGAAAACCATCAAAACAAAAGAAGAAGCCGATCACTCTCTTCCTTATATGCTTGCTGTCGCCTTTTTAGATGGTCAAGTGATGCCAGAACAGTACGAGACTAACCGCATTAACAGTGACGACGTGCAACAACTATTACAAAAAGTAGATGTTCAAGTATCAGACGAATATAGCAATCGTTTCCCACAAGAAATGGCCTGCCGAATTGAAATTGAAACGAATGACGGGACTATTTTCTCTGTAGAAAAACAAGATTACGAAGGCTTTACCACCAATCCTGCCTCTTGGGACGTCTTACTTAAAAAATATTATTACTTAACCAAAAACATTGATAAACAACTAGCGGATAAAATCGCCACAACTATCCAACATATTGATGAAATTGAGATTATAGAATTAACTTCGTTGCTGGGTCAGGTTAGGGTTTTGAATGGTGGGGTTTAGGAGAATACGAGAAAATAGACTATTTCATAAAAAATTCAGTTTCGTCAACAATCAATTTTTGTTTCTTGATGAAGGTTGTTGATGTACAAAAAAAGCCATCAGGGGAGTTGTATGTTACTCTGATGACTTGAACGGGCTCTTTAACAATTAGTTTCTACCAACACTAATTGTTAAAGAGCCCGTTTATTTAGACTGAAAACCGTTTAGCCCACAGACCTTTCCATTCAAGATTTTAAGAGTCTACAGTTCACTATAACTCTCTAAATCTCTACAAATAAGCTTTTAAAAAAATTATTTACTCTAAAATCTATATCAGACAGGTAAAATATCTCAACGGACAGGCTATGCAAAGAGGAGCTTTTATATTTCAACTGATATAATCACTCTTCAATTTTCTCTAACAATGAACTGATTAACTTATCTAACACCTTTACATCTGAATAAACCGTTCCATCCATATATTGCTTGTAAACTTCATCTTCTCCATCAACATTTATCAACAGCTCGTATCCTTTTGCTAAGGCCAAAACTCTTACAACTTCACGCTGCGTTCTGCCATTTCCCTCTCTATAGGGGTGCATGTAATTTAAATTATCTAAAATCACTGCCAATTTAGCTGATATCTGACTCACATCATGAGCATTATCGTAATAATCATTAAATAATGAATTCATATACTGCTCACCTGTAGCAAAAGATTGCATTGCCATAAATGCGTTCCCTTGCTTAGAAATGTTCACCTTTCTATAATTTCCAGCCCATTCATATAACTCTGAAAAAAGCATAAAATGAATTTTACACACATCTCTCATTGAATGTACTAAAATTGGAGAAACGTAAAGATCTAAAGCCTTGATTCTAACCAGCTGATATTCTTGTTTCACTAGTTCTTCAAATTCTCTAATGTTAAATTTATTTCTTAATACAGATGAATCTGGGTAAGTATACTCATTGTCAGGATCATCATAGTAGTACGCTTCGTATAAATCACATTTACTCATACAAATTCTCTTTATTCTTTTGAATGATATATTGCTTCATTTCTTCTACATCTTGTTTTTCAGGCTCCCAGCCTTCAATCATATTCGTACTTAGTGCATACCAGACACCCTTGAACTCTTGTTGAGAGTCAAATTGAACACCCATAATCGTTAGTTTAGATTTATCTATGTCTAGAGTTGTCATAAGTAGCACTTCCTTTATTAATTAGTTACCCTTATTGTATCTTATTTTTACTGAAATTTCAGTAATGAGGAATTGAGTTGCATGCTGTGATACAACATAAGCATCTAAATTTGCACTTACTATTATATCCTGTATTCAATTGATAATAATAAACTTGTTCAGCACGATTTTTAACATCTATTAGCAATCTTACATAATTAGAAGAAAGAGATGTACTAGAGAACTGCCTACCTTAAGCTAGACTATAATACGAGTACAGAAGAGCAATGTGTTTTTTCAACGTTTACGAATACTCTGCACATTTCCAATATTGTGAATGATTTTTTAAGATATATTAAAAAAATATACTTTACTCCATATCACTCCTCGTAGATTCAATCATACGCATACTAGTTTATTATTGGAAGATGGGGAATATTTCAAAGTCATTCAAAAACAACTAAGGCAAGAAAATAGTAAAGTAACATTAGACATCTACATATATTATAAAAAACAAATTGAAAGGTACTGTAACAAAATTGGATGAGTTTGCTTCAATCAAGTCTAATTCGATGTAAATCAATCAAATTTTAGCTAGTACGCCAAAATTCACGCCAATTTTTTTCAAACGAAACAAAAAATGCGTAATAAACGCCTATATATAAGCATTTATTACGCATAATTTTTATTACCCCACAGACCCTTCCATCTCATACGAAATCAATCGATTCAACTCAACTGCGTATTCCATTGGAAGTTCTTTGGTGAATGGTTCGACAAAGCCCATAACAATCATCTCTGTTGCTTCGCCTTCTGAAAGGCCGCGACTCATTAGGTAATATAATTGTTCTTCTGAGATTTTTGATACTTTGGCTTCATGCTCTAGGGCGACTTGGCTGTTGTGGATTTCATTGAATGGGATGGTATCAGATTTTGATTGGTCATCCATAATGATGGTGTCACATTCGATATGAGAGATGGAGCCTTTACTTCTCTTACCAAATGTTACTTGTCCACGATAGTTCACTTCGCCACCGTCTTTAGCGATTGATTTGGATACAATCGAACTAGAGGTGTTTGGAGCGTTGTGAATCATTTTGGCACCAGTATCTTGAATTTGTTTGGCACCGGCAAAGGCGATTGACAACATGGTTCCACGTGCGCCTTCACCTTCAAGGTAAACGCTTGGGTATTTCATGGTTGTTTTGGCACCTAGGTTTCCGTCAATCCATTCAACGGTTGCGCCTTCCATTGCTTTGGCGCGTTTTGTTACTAAGTTATACACGTTATCTGACCAGTTTTGGATGGTTGTATAACGGCAATATGCATCTTTTAAGGTAAAGATTTCAACAATCGCAGCATGTAAGCTGTTGCTTGAATAGGTTGGTGCGGTACAGCCTTCTACGTAATGAACGCTGGCGCCTTCATCAACGATAATCAATGTACGCTCAAACTGGCCTGTATTTTCGGCATTAATACGGAAATACGTTTGTAATGGGACATCAACACGAACACCTTTTGGTACATAGATAAAGGTTCCGCCTGACCATACGGCTGAGTTTAATGCGGCTAATTTGTTATCGGTTGGTGGCACCAATTTTGAGAAATATTGTTTGAAAATCTCTGGGTATTCTTTTAATGCTGAATCTGTATCTGTAAAGATAATCCCTAATTTTTCAAATTCTTCTTTCATATTGTGGTAAACCACTTCTGATTCGTACTGAGCAGAAGCACCGGCTAAATAGGCACGTTCTGCTTCGGGAATGCCGATACGTTCAAAGGTTTCTTTGATTTTTTCTGGAACGTCATCCCAATCACGGGCTGGTTTGTCACTTGGTTTTTGGTAATATTTAATGGCATTGAAATCAATGTCTGATAAATCAGGTCCCCATTTTTGCATCGGCATTTTATTGAAGGCTTCTAATGATTTCAAACGGAATTCTAACATCCATTCTGGTTCGCCTTTGACACGTGAGATTTCACGGACGATATCTTCTGTTAGTCCTTCTCCGGTACTAAAGACTGGTTCCACATCATCGTGGAAACCATATTTATATTCTTCTAATTCAGGTACTCCCATGTTTCTCACTCCTTATCTTCTTCATGCTTCATAAAGCCACTTTCACCAATTCCTGTTTCAGGATGTTCTAAGGCTTTTTCTAAGGCTTTCCAAGCTAAAGTTGCACATTTAATTCGTGCGGGAAATTTTGCGACGCCACCAAGCATGGCTGCATCGCCTAATTTATCCAACTCTGGGACATCGTTTCCTTGGACTAATTGAGAGAAGTTTTCGGATAACGCCATTGCTTCTGCCAATGTTTTGCCAAGTACCGCTTCGGTCATCATTGACGCACTAGCGGTACTGATGGAACAACCGTGTCCAGAAAAGGCAATGTCTTGAATGATGTCATCTTCCATATTTAATTCTAAATGGATCACATCGCCACAGGTTGGATTGTTTAATTCGATTCGTTGATTTGATTTTTCTAAGCTACCGTGATGATGTGGATGACTGGAGTGATCCAAAATCACTTGACGGTATAAATTATCTAATCTAGATAGTGCCATGTTTGAAAAACTCCTTTGTTGCTTGAATTGCTTCCACTAAACGATCAGCATCTTCTTTTGTATTGTAAATGTAAAAACTTGCGCGAGCAGTTGCTGGAACATCTAAGTAATTCAATAATGGTTGGGCACAATGATGTCCTGCACGTACAGCGACCCCTTCCATATCCAATGCGGTTGCCACGTCATGTGGATGAATACCATCTAAATTAAAGGCAATTACACCTGTATGGTCATCTGGGTTTTGTGGTCCATAGACCGTCAATCCTTCAATCGCCTGTAATTTTGGTAAAACATATGCCACTAAACTTGCCTCATAATCATGAATTTCTTGCATTCCTAACGCTTCTAAATAATCAACAGCCGCACCTAAGCCAATTGCATCAGCAATATTGGGCGTGCCTGCTTCAAATTTCCACGGTAGTTCTTTCCATGTGCTTTCATATAAATGGACAAAATCAATCATTTCGCCACCAAATTCCACGGGTTCCATTTTCTCTAACCATTTGCGTTTGCCGTATAAAATACCAATTCCTGTGGGACCACACATTTTATGGGCACTAAACGCATAGAAATCAGCGTCTAAAGCTTGCACATCGACTGGCATATGTGGGACTGCTTGTGCCCCGTCTACCACCATCACTGCATCATGTGCATGCGCAACTTCTGCCAATTCTTTGACGGGATTAATCACACCTAGCACATTTGACGCATGGGCGACAGAGACAAGTGCCGTTTTATCTGTAATTTGACGTTTGGCATCTTCCATATCCAAAAAGCCTTCTGGTGTTAGTGCAATGTATTTCAATTTCGCTTTTTTACGAGCTGCTAATTGTTGCCAAGGAATAATGTTGGAATGATGTTCCATATACGAAATGACGATTTCATCGCCTTCTTGAACAAATGCATCCCCAAAACTTCGTGATACCCAATTTAATCCAGTTGTCGTTCCACGAGTGAACAAAACTTCTGCAGTTTCTTTCGCATGAATAAAACGACGAACTTTTTCTCTTGAGGCTTCGTAATCATGGGTCGCACGTTCTGCTAATGTGTGCACTCCTCGATGAACATTCGCGTTATTTCTATGATAATAGTCCGTCAAGGCTTGTAAAACAGCATCCGGTTTTTGTGTCGTTGCAGCATTATCAAGATAAACAAGCGGTTCATCGTTGACAATTTGATTCAAAATGGGAAATTCTTGTCGAAGATTTTGGGCATTGATCATGTGTTCAACTTCCCTTCAATAACATCAATTAATTCTTTTTGAACTTCTTTGACTGGAATCGCTGTTAACACAGATCCTAAGAAGCCACGAATAACTAAACGTTCTGCATCTTCTTTACGTAGACCACGACTCATTAAATAATACATTTCTTCTGGGTCAACACGACCAACACTGGCTGCATGTCCTGCGGTTACTTCATTTTCATCAATTAATAAAATTGGGTTAGCATCGCCACGAGCTTTATCTGAAAGCATTAAAACACGACTTTCTTGTTGGGCATCGGCACCTTTTGCTCCTTTTAGAATGTGACCAATTCCGTTAAATGTTAAGGTTCCACGTTCACGAATAACTCCGTGTTGTAAAATGTGACCAATTGAATGAGGTGCTTTATTGGTTACGCGCGTATCAATTGCTTGAATTTGACGTCCCGCACTGATTGCGACTGCTTTTACTTCTGAATGAGAACCTTCACCGACTAAATCAGAATCAAAATCGGCAACGATATTGCCTTCATTCATTACACCTAAAGCCCAATCGACAGAAGCGTCTCGCATGATATAACCACGACGATTCATATAAGTGGATAAGTTCACACCTAGTTGGTCAATCGCTGAATATTTCACTTTTGAACCTGGTTTAGCAATTACTTCAACAACCACATTCCCAGAAATTTTTTCAGCTTCTGCACCTTTTGTAATAAAACGTTCTAAATAGCTAAATTCACTGTGTTCATCGGCAACGATTAACACATGTTTGAAGAAATGTGTTGCTGCATTGCCATTATGATGGAAAACAGCTTCGATTGGTTCTTCAATGACAACATTTTTCGGTACATACAAGAACATACCACCATTCATAAAGGCTGCATGTGCGGCTGTCATTTTATCTTCATCCACTGGTACAGCTTTCGTCATGTAGTATTCTTTTACTAAATCAGAATGCTCTTGCATTGCTGTAAACAAATCGGTAAAAATGACACCTTGATCGATTAAATGTTGTGGAAGTTGTTCAAAAACAGTTGCGCCATCTTGTTGTACTAAAATTGGATGGTCGCTCATTTCGTCAAATGACGGAATAGTTCCTTCTACCACATTTTCACCATTCAATTCAGCTTCATCAATGTTCAATAATGGCCAGCGTTCATATTTCACACGTTCAATTACTGGAAATGGTAGTGCATCTACTTTGTCTAACGCAGCTTGACGCAATTCAAGCATCCAAGCAGGTTCTTCCTTTAGAGCTGAAAAAACGTTGACTGCGTCAAGATAGTCTTTCAAGTTGTTTTTCATATATCTTGACCTCCTTACGCTTCTTCTTCTTTGTAATCAATACCTAATTCCTTACTGATACCAGCATAACCTTCTGCTTCTAAACGACGAGCTAAGTCAGCGTCACCAGTCATTACAACGCGACCTTCCATCATAATATGCACAACATCTGGCGTGATGTAGTTCAATAGACGTTGGTAATGCGTAATGATTAACGAGCCAAAACCTTCGCCACGCATTTCATTAACCCCTTTTGCCACAACTTTTAGAGCATCGATATCTAAACCAGAATCAATTTCATCTAAAATAGCAAATGTTGGTTCTAACATCAATAATTGTAAAATTTCGTTCCGTTTTTTCTCCCCACCAGAGAAGCCTTCATTTAAGTAACGTTCTGCCATTTCTTCGGGCATATTCAATAAATCCATTTTTTCATCTAATTTTTTGATGAAATCCATCACAGAAATTTTGTCATCTTCTTCACGTTTTGCATTAATTGCCGCACGCATGAATTCTGCATTTGTAATTCCAGGAATTTCACTAGGGTATTGCATGGCTAAAAATAGACCTAAACGCGCACGCTCATCAACTTCCATTTCTAAAACATCTTCGCCGTCCAAAAGAATTTCTCCTTCAGTAACGTCAAAGTTAGGATTTCCCATAATAGCCGCAGATAAAGTTGATTTACCTGTTCCATTTGGTCCCATGATTGCGTGAATTTCACCTGTATTTAAAGTTAAGTTAACACCTTTTAAGATTTTTTTATCTTCAATTGAAACATGCAAGTTTTTGATTTCTAAAACAGACATTCCGTTCCCTCCAAATTCATTATTTATTCCTATTCATTGTAGACTAATTGAGAATGAAGTTCAAATACTGGAACTGAAAAAAACGCTTTCTAAAAAAATGAATACGTTTTACTTTAGAATTATTTCAAGTTTGATATACTATGGGAAAGGAGTGATTTTTATATGAGATACCAATTAAAACCAATTACCCAAGACAATTGGCGTGAAGCAGCAAACTTATCTGTTGCGGAAAACCAAAAAAATTTAATTGAAGAAAATCGTGATTCATTACTGGAAGCTGCTTATGATCGTTCGTTACAATGGACACCTATCGGATTGTATGTGGATCATAAAATGGTTGGTTTTGCGATGATTGGCGCTGAAAATACTACAGAGCGCTCAATTTGGTTTGATCGTTTTATGATTGATTATCGTCATCAAAAACAAGGATACGGACATGCACTCTTTCGTGCTGTTTTGAATTATTTAAAAGATCACTACAGACAAGTCGATACTATTTATTTAAGTGTGCACAAAGAAAATCTTAAAGCCTTTCCTTTTTACGAATCATTTGGCTTCACACATACAAATGAAGAAGATTCAAAAAATGGCGAACTAATTATGCAATGTACAATTACACGTAATTAAAAAAACTGCGAGAACGTTGTTAATAACGTTCTCGCAGTTTTTACTTACCCTTTAAAAACAAATGAATCGCTGGAGTATTTCTCTCTACGCCATATTGGTGTGATATTATTCAGTCACGCACCCAAGAAGACTGAGCCACAGGAGCGACCTGAAACTTTCTCTTGCTTTATACAGTTGTAAAAACAACCTTAAGTGCTGTCGATCACAACGGACCACAAATTTTACTCAAACATTCAGTCAATTGTCTACCATTCTAGGTTTAATTTCTGCCTTTGAGCTACTTTTACTCGTTTCTTACGTTATAGATTATTTCTAACCTTCACAGCATAGGAGTTAATTGGATCTTCCTTCGACTTTCTTAAAAATCCCTTTTTAAGCGCCAGCAAGGAGAGGCGAGAGTATTTCTCTACGCTTTTTATTCTCCTCCCCGTAAGCTACCATACCTTATATCTAGCAATATTTTGCATGATTCTTCGCCTTAAGGAGCTTTTACTCCTCGTTCATCATATGTCACCATATTTCTCAACTCATTGTTTGACAGTATCCCATCAAGCAACAGCAAGGTCTGATCCCAAATCATCTACTGCACGTTGTTTAGACGCTCTGCACAGAGTTCATCGATTCATCTGTTTTCAAAGGGCAAGGAAAAGTATTATAGCACCTTTTATTCTTTTATACAAAAGTTTCCCTTTGATTGAAGCTAAACTTTTTTGACAAATTGATGGTGACAATTACTACAGGTCACTTTAATGTTCCCTTTCCCTTTTGGTGCGCGTAATTGTTGCTTGCATTCTGGGCAACGAAAATAGACATGTGTTTTTCGCTGTTGGAATATTTCTTTTTTTTGCTTAAAAAAATTTGTGACTTTATTTTGGAAGACTAAATATTTTTTATTTTCATTCGCGCGTACATAAATCTTTTTTGAAAAGAAGCGATAATAAGCAACAATAAGTAATACATAGGCTAACCAACGAAATGAGCTAGAAAGTAACAATACAATTAATGCAATGATAATAAGCATTTTACCCAATGCATCAAAATGTCCATAACGTCCTTGCATGAATTTCATGATTTTTAATTTCCAATTTTGTTTCATAAGAAATCTCCTTTAAGATACATAAAAAGTTAGGATGTTGCCATCCTAACTTTTTTGTTTATTTCTCTTCTTTTGTTTCGTCTGCTAATAAAGCTTTTCTTGAAAGGTTCACACGACCTTGTTTGTCGATTTCTGTGACTTTCACTAAGATTTCGTCGCCTAATTTCACAACGTCTTCTACTTTATTGACACGTTCATTTGCTAATTGAGAAATATGGACTAAACCATCTTTTCCTTTAATTAAGTTTACGAAACAACCGAATTTTTCAATGCGGACAACTTTACCTAAGTAAACTTCGCCAACTTTGATTTCTTTTGTTAGGTCTTCAATAATCTTAATCGCTTTTTTAATCATATCGGCATCCGCAGAAGCGATTGACACATTTCCATCTTGATCAATATCGATTTTAACGCCTGTTTCATCGATAATTCCGTTGATCGTGTCGCCACCTTTACCGATAACGTCTTTGATTTTCGCTGGGTCAATCTTAATCATTTCAATCTTCGGTGCATATTGGCTTAATTCTTCACGTGGTTCTGCAATTGTTGAAGTTAATTCTTCAAGAATTTCCATACGTGCTTTTTTCGCTTGCGCTAGTGCTTCACGTAAGATTTGTTCTGTGATACCTTGGATTTTAATATCCATTTGTAACGCAGTAATCCCATCTTTTGTTCCAGCAACTTTAAAGTCCATATCGCCTAAATGGTCTTCTAAACCTTGAATATCTGTTAAAATTGTATAATTTTCACCGTCAGAAACTAAGCCCATTGCAATCCCTGCAACTGGGGCTTTAATTGGTACACCGGCATCCATTAAAGCTAAGGTGCCTGCACAAATACTTGCTTGAGAAGAAGAACCATTTGATTCTAAAACTTCCGCAACTAAACGGATTGTGTAAGGGAATGTTTCTTCGTTTGGAATTACTTGAGCTAATGCACGTTCACCTAATGCACCGTGTCCAATTTCACGACGACCTGGAGAACCAGCACGTCCAGTTGAACCTACAGAGAATTGAGGGAAATTATAATGATGGATGAATCGTTTTGATTCTTCCACACCTAAACCATCAATAATTTGATGTTCGCCTAATGGTGCTAAAGTACAAGCAGATAATGCTTGTGTTTGTCCACGAGTGAATAAACCAGAACCATGCACACGAGGTAATAAACTTACTTCTGATGCCAATGGACGAATTTCATCTAATTTACGCCCATCAGGACGAATTTTATCAATTGTAATCAATTCACGAACAACATCTTTTTCAAGATCTTCAGCAATTTGTTTTACTTCTTTTGTTAATTGCGCAGCAGCATCTGCTTCTAATTCAGCTGCTTTTTCTGCATAAACTTCTTTGACAGTATCTTTTACTTTGTCAATTTCGTCTTCACGAGCTAATTTTTCTTCTGTTAAAACGGCTGTTTTCATTGTTTGATAATACGCATCGAAAATTTCTTTTTTCAAGTCTTCAGCAACTTGTAACAAAGTAACTTCCATTTTCTCTTTACCCACAGCTGCAACAATCTCTTCTTGGAAAGCAACGATTTCTTTAATTGCGTCATGTCCAAATAATAATGCCCCTAACATATCTGTTTCTGATACTTCTTTGGCACCAGATTCTACCATGTTAATCGCATCTTTTGTTCCTGCTACGGTTAATTCGATATCTGTTGCTTCTGCTTGTTCAACAGTTGGATTTAAGACATATTCGCCATTTACACGACCCACATCCACACCGGCAATCGGACCATCAAATGGAATATCTGAAATTGATAATGCTAAGGAAGAACCCAACATTGCTGCCATAGAAGGTGAGCAATCTTGTTCAACACTCATAACAATATTCGTTACTTGTACTTCGTTACGGAAACCTTCCGCAAACATTGGACGAATAGGACGATCGATTAAACGTGCAGTTAATGTCGCATCAGTACTTGGACGACCTTCACGTTTGATAAAACCTCCAGGGATTTTCCCTACTGCATACATTTTTTCTTCATAGTTAATTGTTAACGGGAAGAAGTCTGTATCTTTTGCTTCTTTTGAGGCAACAGCTGCACTCAAGACAACAGTGTCTCCATAACGGACTAAAACAGCCCCATTGGCTTGTTTTGCAAGTTGTCCGACTTCTACTTCTAATGGGCGTCCGCCCCAAGTTGTTTTAAATACTTGCTTTGTCATAAGAACTCCTTTTCTACTGTGAGTCAAGGCTGCTACTAAACAAATGAAAACATTGAAAATTCAGTGCTTTCATTTGGTTAGTAGTAAGCCAGGCCAACAGTCACAGCGATTTTATTTTTTTGTTTTTTTGAAATTCATGATTTGCTTTACCCAAATCATGTTGTGCAACATAAGCTTTCTCTTCTGACCATCCTTTGGTACAAAAGGTTACTACCCTCGCTTTCGCTCAGCTAGTATTGTTCAACATCAGCTCTCGCTCGCCTTTCAGTTGGCGAATCGCTGTGTTTCGGTGGTACGGTTACTACCCTCGCTTTCGCTCAGCTAGTATTGTTCAACATCAGCTCTCGCTCGCCTTTCAGTTGGCGAATCGCTGTGTTTCGGTGGTGCGGTTACTACCCTCGCTTTTGCTCAGCTAGTATTGTTCAACATCAGCTTTCGCCCGCCTTTCAGTTGGCGAATCGCTGTGTTTCACAACAAAAAAGTGAGATTCGGTTGAACCTCACTTTTCTCATTGTAATGATTAACGACGTAATCCTAAAGCTTTGATCAATTCGCGGTAACGCGCTACGTCTTTGTTACGTAAGTAAGCTAACAAGTTACGACGGTGACCAACTTTTTTCATCAAACCACGGTATGAATGGTGATCTTTTTTGTGTTCACGGATGTGAGCATTCAAAGTATTGATATCTTCAGTTAATACAGCGATTTGTACTTCTGGAGAACCAGTATCTCCTTCATGACGAGCAAATTGGTTGATGATTTCGTTTTTACGTTCTTTAGAAATTGCCATGTTTTCCACCTCTTTCGATTATTTCCCTGCAACTGAGTAAAACGTTGGTGATTCGTCAAACCAAGTGACAGGTGGTGCTTAACGCACAGATATACTTTACTTGATTCTCTCTAAAAAAGCAAGTTTCTATGTTTAATTTACGGAAAAACAATATTTATACAAACAAAACGTATGTTGTTCTATGTTTGATGTTGAAAACATTAAGATTTGTTTCATTATTTTTTCATCTATATACAAAAACGTTGCATATTTTCAAAAAAGCACATAAAATCAATTCATTCAAGAAAGAAAGGAATTTTTTTATGAATTCAATCAATGTACAAGACTTTCAACTGTTGCTAAATCAATCTATTGCTATTTTGGATATTCGTGATGCAAGTGCATTTAGCGAAGGTCACCTACCTGATGCTATTTCTATGCCGACAACTAGTTTGCCGAATCGTTTAAATGAATTAGATGAAAATACAACTTATTATGTGCTCAGTCATTCTGGTCGTCGTTCAGACATCATTGCACAATTTTTAAATAATCATGGATATAAAGCAATACATGTCATCGGTGGTATGAAAGCTCTTAGAAAAGAAGCTGCATAACACTAAAGAGCAACTGAGCGTTCTCGTTCAGTTGCTCTTTTTGCATTCATTTGATTTTTTATTTAGCATCGCAATAAACGCTGGCAATTCAGCTAAGTTATCAAGCACCGCATCTGCTCCCGCAACATAATATTCCTCACGCACACGTTCATCCAGCTCCTGTTTATCTGTTTCTGATAACTGTTGATACTCGTCAAAAGAATAACCCGCTAATGAACTGCCTTCTATTAAACCTATCGAAAAGACACCTGCATTTTTGCCTTCTTCAATATCTGAAATCGTATCACCAATTTTAACAACATTTTGAACTGATGGTGTGCAAAAATGCTCTAAGATATGAAAAATCATATACGGTGCCGGACGACCAATTCCTTTTGTTAAATCAGGAGTTGCAATGAAATCTGGTTCATAACCTTGTTCAGCTGCAACTTTAGCAACAATTTTCATCATGTCACTTGTGTATCCTGTTGTACTGCCAATCGATATCCCCATCGCTTTTAATTGTTCGACTACCTCTAACACACCTAATTTCACGTCTGAATATTGATCTAAGGTTTGAAAAATCACGTCTTCAAATGTTTGATAGATACGATTAATATCGGTTTCTGTTGGTTCTTGTTCATGAACAGCTAACCACTCTTGAGCAATTCGCGGCATCTTTAACATAGTCATAATATGATCGTGTTTTTTTGTCCCCATTGGTAATCGAATTTCTTCTTTTGTTACTATTATACCTTCTTTTTTAAAGGCTTGGTAGAAGGCATCCACTGGCGCCATACATCCAAAATCAATTGTTGTTCCTGCCCAATCTAAAATTACGGTATTAATCATACATTCAAATCCTCCATATACGTTTTAATTAATTCTACAATAGATATTGCCTTTAGGCAGAAAAAAATCAAACAAATATATTTGAATTCCTTTTTTTATCTTGTATACTATTTTTAAGAACTTACTTACAAATTAAAAGGAGAGATTCTATGGCAACATTATTAGCGGTTAAAGCGCACCCAATGACAGATGAAGCATCAAAATCCATGAAAGTTTTTTATGCTTTTTTAGATAGTTACAAAAAAAGTCACCCGGAAGACGAAATCATTACATTAGATTTATATCATGAAGATTTTCCTGAAATTGATTATGATATTATGTCTGGTTGGAACGATTTACGTGAAGGCAAAGATTTTTCTACATTAACAGCAGAACAACAACGCAAAATTGCGCGTTTCAACGAATCAACAGACCAATTCTTAGCTGCTGATAAAGTAGTTATTGCAAACGGTTTGTGGAACTTAAACATTCCTACACGTTTGAAAGCATGGTTTGATACGATCAACGTTGCGGGAAAAACATTCCGTTACACAGAAGCTGGACCACAACCTTTAACAGAAGGCAAAAAAGCCTTGCATATTCAAGCGAGTGGTGGTGCTTATGAAGGACAGGATTTCGCTTCACAATATGTCAAAGGTATTTTAAACTTTATTGGCGTGACTGATTTCAACCAAATCTTTGTTGAAGGCGCCGATCATTTTCCAGAAAAAACAGAATCAATTATCAATGAAGCTATTGAAAAAGCTGAAGAAATTAGCTTAAACTTTTAGTCATCAAAAAAGCTAGAAACCTTGAAAAAAGGTCTCTAGCTTTTTTTGCTTATTCTTTTGATACAACTTCTGTTTCTTCTTCATATAAATTAGAAATGCGTTTGTACCATTCAAACACGTTAGCAATCACTACCTTAATTGCGGCATATGCTGGAATTCCCAAGATTACGCCCACTAAACCAAATAGTTTTCCAGAAGTTAATAGCACTAATAAAATCGTAACGGGATGAACCGATAACTGACTTCCTAGAACTAATGGTGAGATCACACGGCCTTCAATCGTTTGTTCAATAACAAATACAACCAGAACTTTCACTAATAACACTGGTCCGCCCACAATTCCTAAAAAGACCGCTGGAACAAGAGCTAAAAATGAGCCCAAATACGGAATTAAATTTAAGAAACCTGCTGCAATCCCTAGTGTAATGGCATAATCTAAACCGATAATTGAAAACCCAATCATAAACATAATTGCCACTGCAAAAGCTACCGTTAATTGTCCACGAATATAAGAAGATACTTGAGCGTTCATTTCACCCAAAACTTTCAAAGTTGGTTTACGCAATTTGGTTGGTAAAAAGCTGACAATATAAGGACCCAATTTTTTCCCATCTTTTAATAGATAGAATAAAATGAACGGCATGGTAATCACTGCGACGACAATGGATGCCACTGCCCCGAAGAAATTCCCCAGATTTTGGAAAGTAGTTTTTGATACATTTTGAATGACTTCTGTTAATGAGTTCATGAATTTTTCGCCAGATGCGGTCAATTGTTCTTGAACCTGACTAAAAATTGGATCAGAGAATAAATCATTCACTGTTTTTTCAACTACTTTGACATATTGTGGAAAATTATCTACAAAACTTAATGTTTGTTCTTGAATTTTTGGCACGATTACGACAATTCCCCATGCCAATAACCCTACTACTAAAACAAATAATGCAATAATACTGTAAATTCGTTTGATGCCTTTTTTCTCTGCAAAATCGACCACCGGATTCATTAAATAATACAATATTCCTGCTAAAATAATCGGTAAACCGACAATTGCTAAAAATTGTAGTACCGGCGTAAATAAATACGAGACGCGGGTAAATAGATTAATGATAAGTAGGACGAGCAAAACAATTAATAATGCGGTCACTACTTGATTATTTAAAAACCATTTCCAAAACCACGAAAGCGACTTATTTTTCTTTTCCATCGTTTCTCCTCCTAGCGATAAGTAATGGTCATCCCTTCTGTTATTTCGGGAAGTTTAGCAGGTGTTAAATACACGCTACTTGATAATTTATCGGTTGGCACTTCAGAAAATACAAATGAAATATGTTGAATCGTTTGTAAATTTTGATTCGCCAAATGGCCTACATACGTAATTTGGTACTCTTGGGCCCCAAACAAAATACTCCCGCCTACGGCTAATTCGATGTCTTTTGCTTGTTCGACTTCTTGAATGATAGAGTATGGACGTAACCCATCTGTTACTCCTTTACCGAAAAAAATCAAGATTTTTTCATTTTCATCAATTGCTTCTTGACCAATTGTAACTACTTTTCCTTGATGCATCCTAAACATCGACCTCCTGTTATTATGGATAGATAAATTATAACATATTATTTATTAAGTCTGTCAGAAGGTTCCTTATGTTTATGTTATTTCTCACAGATGTTTGAGTCAGACAATGTTCTTCTTTCAGAAGTTGTATGTTAAAATAAATATAATCTATTTTTAGGAGGTAACACTATGTTAGAAAAAATGTTTTTAGGAACTTACACTCGTCGTGAAAGTAAAGGAATTTATTCTTTAGTTTTAGACACAGATAAAGAAGAGTTGGTAGACTTAGAATTACTTACTGAAGAAAATAGTCCCACTTATTTAGCACGTAGTGAAAAAGGCTTCACGTATACAGTCACAGAAATTGACGGTAAAGGCGGCGCGGGTGCGTATGATCCAGAATTTAACTTTTTAAATGCTGTGACAGAAGAAGGCGCTCCGTTATGTTATGTAGCAGTAGACGAAGCACGTCAACTTGTTTACGGTGCCAACTACCACAAAGGCGAAGTAAACGTATACAAAATTTTGGACGATGGTTCTTTAGAAGCAACTGACGCAGTGTTTCATGATGAGCCAGTCGGACCACATGAAAATCAAAATGTTCCTCACGTACATTACACAGACTTAACTCCAGATGATCGTTTAGTTGTTTGTGATTTAGGAACAGACCGTGTTTACACATACGATGTATCTAACGAAGGAAAATTAACCGAAGTTGCGACATATGTTGCGCCTGCTGGAACAGGTCCTCGTCATTTAGTTTTCCATCCAAATACTAACTATGCCTATTTATTTGGAGAATTAGACAGTACGATTACTGTTTTAGCTTATGATGCGCCAACAGGTACATTTAAAGAGTTACAAAAAGTGTCCACTTTACCAGA
This sequence comes from Enterococcus sp. DIV2402, assembly GCF_017426705.2. Taxonomy (NCBI): domain Bacteria; kingdom Bacillati; phylum Bacillota; class Bacilli; order Lactobacillales; family Enterococcaceae; genus Enterococcus; species Candidatus Enterococcus lowellii. Next base: position 3,162,587 of record NZ_CP147251.1, read on the forward strand.
AGATTTCGAAGGCTTTAACGGTGGCGCAGCTATTCGTATTTCTAGTGATGGCCGTTTTGTCTATCTATCAAATCGTGGTCATAACTCTATCGCTGTATTCGCTGTAGCAGAAGAAGGCGCAAGTGTTACTTTTGTTCAACACATTTCAACAGAAGGCGATCATCCTCGTGATTTTGATTTAGATCCGACAGAAAACTTTGTCATCTGTGCCAATCAAAATACAGATAACCTTACATTGTATCGTCGTGATCCAGAAAATGGCACATTGACACTTATTAAAAAAGATATTTATGCACCAGAATGTGTCTGTGTCTTATTTGAAAAATAATCCCTAGGAGGAGTCGCTATGTTTTCAAAAACGCCAGTCGAATTATTAGTTAAAGACTTTTCAAATATTTATAACAAATGCCAATCCGCTTATGAATTAGTCACTAGTCGTAATTTTAATGAATATTTAGCTATTTTGACTACAGCAGAAGCTTATGCGATTGCTGAAAAAGCTTATGTTCGTTGCGATACTTTTGAAGAATTACAAACGAAAGAAGTAGAAGAATTTGTTAATGCGTTTGATGTATTTTATTTCGAATTAAAGCAAGTCCTTTTCCATAAAAATGATGATTTGGAATCACTTTATAATCGTTTAATCTACATGAGTCAAACCTATGAAACTGTCAATGCATCATTTAATTTATTATAAAGGTGAAAAAAATGGACCGATTAGATATACTGGATCGTCTAAAAGAAGAGTTGAATATTCCCTTTTTAGAAATTAAACTAGCGGAAAAAGACTATACAGAAGACGATTACCAACAATTAAAAAATGAATTATTACAATACTTCGATGATTACGTCCGTAATGTCGAAAACTAAAAAGTGGTGCAGAAAATTTCTGCACCACTTTTTTTCAAGCAAATCGCTTTTTAAAGGTGGATAATCTTTGTAGCTACATTTTTTAAGAAAGTTGTATCATGCTCGACAATCAGCATCGTTGGTTGAATCGATTGAATGACTTCTTCTAGTTGTTTATGATTAAACACATCCAAATAATTTAATGGTTCATCCCAGATAAATAATTCAGCAGGAGTTGCTAATGACTTCGCTAGTTCTACGCGTTTTCTCTGTCCCATACTCATATTTTCAATTCGATTATTAAAGACGGTTCGTTCAATACCTAATTTCCGTAAGTTGTTTAATAAATCTTGGTAACTTAAGCGATGTTCTTCTGCAAATTCCTGCAATGTCCCTTGATTATCTTCATAATTTTGACGTACATAACTAATGGTCACGCCTTGTGGTTGAACAATTTCCCCACTGATTTCTCCCTTGAACTGACCTAATAGGCATTGAATAATGGAGGATTTTCCTGAACCATTCGCTCCTTGGATAGCCACACGTTCTCCTTGATTGATTTCAAATGAAATAGGTTGAAATAACTGTCGCTCACCATAGCTCAATTGTAACTGTTCTACTTTCAATAATTGCTTGCGATGTGTTGGTCGAAAGTTCATTGTTAAAGGATCAATATATTCAATATCTTTTAATAATTTTTCTTTTTCAACTGCTTGGTCTTCCATCCGCTTAACGATTGCTTTAGAGCGTTTCATTGTGCGAGCAGCTCGTGCACCAATTGCTCCGGTATCATAGATGGCTCCACTACCTTTTTTTGTTGGTGAACCATATTTGTCTTTTTCACGTCCACGTGACCACTCTGCTTTTTCTGCAGCAGTTTGTTTCAAGCGTTTCACTTCTTTTTGCAATTTCGCATTTTGTTCTTGTTCGTATACATCACGTAATCCTTTTTGCTCTTCATAAACTGAAAAATTTCCTTGATACAATATCAATTGACTTTTTTCAATGGATAAAACATGGTCCACAACTTCATCTACAAAACTCCGGTCATGACTGACGACAATAAACCCTTGTTTCTTTTTCAAATAGTCTGCCACTTGCTGACGCGCAGTTACATCTAAATGATTGGTTGGTTCATCAATCAATGGAAAATTCACATCATCTACAAATAACAATGCCAACAAAACCTTGGTTTGTTCGCCACCAGACAAACTTGAAAACTCACGCCATAATATTTCAGCATCTAGTTTGAGTAGATTCAGTTCACGCTCTAACTTCCACTGCTCAAAGTCAGAAAGCTCTTGTAAGACATAATAGGTCAATTGCGATTTATCCGTCACTGTTTGGGGAAAATACGTAAAGTTTAATTGGTGTTCAATTTTGCCACTATAAGAATATTCCCCTAGTAACAGACGTAATAAGGTCGTTTTGCCACGCCCATTACGACCAATTAACCCCAGTTTCCAAGTAGCATCTAAGGTTAAATTGGTCTCTTCAAATAATAATGTTGTTTGCGCATCAAAACCAAATGTTAAATTTTTTATTTCAATTGTTGTCATTTTATTCACCTCGACTCACCTTTTTAAAGGCAAGAAAAAATCCTTGGCTATTTTCAGGACAAGGATTCTTATACAAAGGTACACAAAAAGACCCCGTATCAAAAAACTACCCAATCCTGAAAATCTGCACACTGCTTCCTTGTAAACAAGACAGTCTTTATGCAGCTTCAACAAATTGGCTTAGTTTTTCAATAGAGGATCCCTCACTTCGTTTTTTATTAAAATAAGCATACCATGATTGAAATTTCCATGCAACGAAAAAAATTACAAGTCAAACGTTTCTTTGATTTTTGTAGCAGTTTCAACAGGTGACAACTGCGTATTGTCGATAATCAACGTTTTGGCACGTGGTTCTAATGTAGCTAATTCATTAGGTAAAGAAACCAAACGCCATTTTTCATTTGACGTGATTAACTCATGATGCGAAAATGCAATATCCCGTTTAGAAGGTTTGGCGGCCAAACGATCGTCGCCGACATTTCGCTGAATGCGTGTTTCTAAATCTGTCACCAGTTCGACAAAATAAACCTCTTCGCCAGCATCTAAAAAAATAGCCGCAATTTCTTTTAAAAATTGACGGTCATAGGCCTCACTAAACCCAATCATAATCGTAAAAATAATTGCTTCTGTGACATTATTGTTTTTATTTAACACAAAGGACTTGAACAATTCTCTACGTGTTAAATCCGATAAGCGAAAAGTTTCTTGGGTGTAACCTAAAAAATTAGCATACAAATCAATTGTCTGATGGTTATATAATAATTTGCCATCGATTTGCTTTTCCAATTCTTTGCCGACGGTCATTTTTCCTACTGCTTGTGCGCCGATTAAAACAATTAAGCTCATAGTGCCACCTCTTTCTTAATTAACTATACAAAAAAACCGCCAGTTTGGTTAGGACTGACGGAAAAAGGAGTAATTACTCTACTAAGGAGTAAAATGAAAAATAAAAAGGTTATTGTTGGTTATGGACTTAGTATAGCCCCTTTTAAGACTTCTGTCATAAAAATAACCTAATAGTTCCATTAAATATTTCTCGTTTTTCGCTTTATTTTTATCATTTTTATTTTTTCAATAATAAACTTGTCATTCGTTGAATAGAAAATGAAATAGCATCTGTTGCTGTATCTTGTTTTATTTCTGCACGATCAAAAGCTGCAACGTCAATCCCCGTTTCAAGACTCGTAATCATTTCTTCGCATCCTTGAACATATTCGGTATACGCACGTTCAAATTTTTTATGAATGCCCATCACACGTGCTGGAGGACGTAATGTACTAACCGTTTGTTGCATCGCTGTGTATTGGTTCGTTCCTTCTTTAAAAATAGTAACAATCTCTGCACGACGTTCATCTGAAATAGCCGCTAGCTCTTCTTTATCAATCGCTTGACGAATTTCTTCGTAGCAAGGATGCATTTCTTCACCGATTGCTTCTGTATTTTTTACAATATCGTTAATTTTTTGTACATAATAGCCTAAATTAGGTTTCACCCATCATTCCCTACTTTCTTTTTGTTTGCTTCATTGTACCTTTTTTCAATGATTTAGAAAAGTCAAAAAGAAAATATCCAAACTATCGAGAGGTTAACCCGCTCATTTTACATAGTTTGGATATCGTTTGTTTTATTTTTTATCAGACTATTCCGTTCGGATTAATCATCCAATTCAACTTCTAAAACTTCACCTGTTTTAGCATCTAGTTTCACATTGGTTTCTTTGTTGCCATCTTTGACTTGAACATCCCAATAAGTGATATTCATTTCTTTATCTAAATCCCAATCAGTTACTTGACCACTTTTGGCTTCATCGGTAGCAATTTTAGCAGCTTCTTCAACTGTTAATAAATCAGACAAGTCTAATTTGTCTTCTTGACGTTTGACACCTTTTTGTTCATCGGCATCTAGGGCTTCTTCTTTTTGTTTCTTCACTTCTTTGGTTTGTGCATCGACACTGACTTCGTATTCGTTGTCATCATCCACACCTTCTACTTTATAGAAATAATTTCCTAATGAAGAATCCAATTCAATGGATGTAATATCGGTATTTGGATGTGTTTCTTGATAAGCTTGAATGGCATCTTCTACCGTTACTTTAAAGGTTGGAATTTCAGCTGCAGCAGATGTAGCTGTTGCTGATGAGCTTGTCGTTGTTGCACTTGATGACGTTGATGATGTATTTGTTGGCGTTTCATTTCCTGAAGAAACTGGATTTTCAGCGGCACAGCCAGCAAAAATTAATGCTAACGCTAGGGTACTTGTATATAAGATTGTTTTTTTCACGTTGGTTTCCTCCTTTAATTTCTATCTATAGTTTAATCATTTTAACGACCCTTTACTATCGAGTTATCTAAAATTGCTATGAAGATTTTTTCATTTTTTAGGAAATTCCACGGTAAAAATACTGCCCTTTGGTTGATTATCGGCTACAGATAGCTTTCCTTGATACTTTTCAACAATCGACGCCACGATGGCTAAACCGATTCCTGAACCTTCAACTTGGCTAGAGCGCGAACTATCTACACGGAAAAAACGTTCAAAAATCCGCCCTTTCATTTCATCTGGAATGCCTTCCCCAGTATCGGCTACGTCTAATTGAATGGTTTCGTTTGCCTGTAAACGAATGTGGATAGTCTCATTGGCTGCGGAATACTTTCTGGCATTCCCAAATAAATTTTGACAAATTTGTTGCAGCTCTAATTCGTCAGCATACATATGAATGTTTTCTTGAATATCAAACGTCACTTCTTGAGGGCAAGACGCTTGTAATTTCTGAACTTCTTGTTGCACTAAGACAGAGAAATCAACCTCTTTACAAACCTGTGTAGCATGATGTTTACCTAATAGCAATAATTGATTCGTCATGGTTTCTAACCGCTTTGATTCCTTATCAATAAAATCAATTGATGGCGCAATGACTTCTGGATGGGCTGATCCACGCCGTTTGATTAATTGGACATGACCGCGAATCGCCGTTAATGGGGTTCGTAATTCATGAGAAGCATCCGTCACAAATTGCCCTTCTCGTTTCATCGCTTCCCGTTGCATGCGTAATAACTGATTAAAGGAAGATGCAGCTTGTTTAATTTCACTTGGCGTTTCTGGGACACTCAATAGTTTTGCTTGGTTGTTGGTTAACTCGATTTCTTTCATTTCTTGGGTCATTTGTTGCAAAGTCTTGCTCCATTTACCAACGAAAAAGTAAATAATCCAACTGCCGATCAATACGGCAAACAGATTTAACAGCACACTAATGACTAACATGCGCATCATCATTTCAATCACTGTATTGCCATGAATCGCAATTTCTACAGTTCGTCCTTGCTGCTGATGCCGTTGAAAATAATAAATTTCATCCTCCATCAAAATAATACCTTTAAAGATGGGTAAAGCCGTACCTTCTGCCAATTCGGTAAAAATTTCCTTGCCATCTTTTGAATAATACGTCGGACCATCTGTTAACAAAATTCGCACGGCATCCTCTTCATTTTTAGCAATTGTCACATCAACTAAAGCATCCCAATCATCTGTTGCTTGCGGTACTTCCTCTAAGGTAGTCGCAATTTCTTTGGCTTGATCGGCTAAATAATAATAAACAGAATATAAAGAAATCGTAACAAAGGCTACATTGACAATAAGTAACAAGCCCGTCAAAATGGCTACAAAACGACTTGTTAGCTGAAACTGTGCACCTTTTTTTCTATCTGTCATCTAATTCCCTCAATACATAGCCTACTCCACGTACCGTCTGAATCATTAATCCGTACTTTCCTAATTTGTTGCGAAGCGTGCGGATATACACATCCACAACATTCGTTTGTCCCATAAAATCATAGCCCCATACGGTATTTAACAATTCGTCACGTGTTTTTATTTCTTCTGGTGTTTTCATTAATTCATACAATATGCCAAATTCTTTGGGTGTTAAATAAATTTCTTCCTCATCGATGGTTACTTGGTGTTTGGCAATATCTAACTGTAATTGGTGATAGGTGATTGTTGTTGCTTCTTGTTTATTTAAGCGTCGTTCAATGACACGAATGCGCGCAAATAACTCTTCAATATCAAATGGTTTGGTAATATAATCATCCAATCCTGTATCTAAGCCAATCACAATATCCGTTGTTTGGTTGCGAGCGGTCATCATGATAATCGGAATATCGCTCTCTTTGCGAATCCGTCTAGCCACCGTAATCCCATCATATTTAGGCAACATCCAATCTAATAAAATCAAATCGAACGCATGTGTAGCAAAAGCATCTAGTGCTTCTTGTCCATCTTTCACCCAGATGACCTCATAGCCTTCAAATGTTAATTCAGATTGAATAAAACTAGCTAAACTTTCTTCATCTTCCACTAATAAAATGCTGACATTTTCCATCTACAGCCCTCCTTTTCTTCATTATAAAGAAAGACTTCCTTTTTCGAAAATGTTTAGGGTAAATAATAGATGAAGATTTTTTCATAAAAAAAGTGACTAGCTAAACAGCTAATCACTTTTCCTTATTTTATTCTTTACCCATTGCACGTTGGATTGCTTTTACAATCTCAACAACTGGAATAATCGCAAATGAAGCACCCACTACGATTCCCCATTGGTACCAGTCTAAATGCGTTACTTTGAAGATATCGTTTAGACCTGGAATAACGATAATCCCCATCATTAATACAAATGATAATAGAATCGCCCAGTTGAAGGCTTTGTTTCGGAATGCGCCAACTTTGAACAATGACTGATGAACAGATTTCACGTTGAACGCGTGGAATAACTGCATCAAACCTAATGTTGCGAACGCCATTGTTAACGCATCTGCATGTTGTAAGTCATACAATCCTGTGGCATCTAAACCTGGCATGTTTGCCGCTGTATGCGCTGGCCATTGTAGTGCAGACCAGTATACAAATAATACAGCTGCAGCTTCTAAAATACCTTGGTAAATAATACTACTCATAACACCACCGGAGAAGAAGTTTGAGTTCTTACCACGAGGTTTATGCGCCATCAAATCTTTTTCAGCAGGTTCCATACCCAAAGCAATCGCTGGGAATGTATCTGTCACTAAGTTAATCCATAATAGATGGATTGGTAGTAATGTGTCCCAACCTAATAATGTTGCAATAAATAGTGTCAATACTTCCCCTAAGTTTGCAGCCATTAAATATTGGATAGCCTTTTGAATATTTGAGAAGACTTTACGTCCTTCTTCGACAGCAACAACGATTGTCGCAAAGTTATCATCCGCTAATACCATGTCAGAAGCACCCTTAGACACTTCTGTACCAGTAATCCCCATACCAACACCGATATCGGCTTGTTTTAATGAAGGTGCATCGTTTACACCGTCACCAGTCATGGCTACAACTTTACCTTCTTGTTGCCAAGCTTTTACAATACGTACCTTATGTTCTGGAGATACACGAGCATAAACAGAGTATTTTGAAATATTTTGTGCTAAATCAGCATCAGACATTTGATTTAATTCAGCACCAGTTAAAACAGCAGCGTCATCACCTGGTTTGATGATTCCTAAACGACCTGCAATTGCTTCTGCTGTATCACGATGGTCACCGGTAATCATAATTGGACGAATCCCTGCTTCTTTAGCAACTTTAACTGCACCTGCAGCTTCCGCACGCTCAGGGTCAATCATGCCGACTAATCCAGCAAAAATTAAATCATTTTCAAGTTCTTCTGAAACTAATTTTTCAGGAACACTGTCAATGTATTTATACGCCATACCTAAGACACGTAATGCTTGTTTTGCCATGTCTTTGTTGTTTGATAATACTTTTTCTTGTTCAGCAGCTGTCATTGGTAAAACTTTACCGTTTAATAGTACTTCTTTGGTACGACCTAATAATACATCTGGCGCACCTTTTACTGCTACTAAGAAACGACCATCTGCCAATTTATGAATTGTACTCATCAATTTACGATCTGAATCAAATGGTAAATCTGCAACGCGTGGTTCTTTTGGTTCTTCTTGACGAACATCAAAGCCTTTATCACGACCAAATTGAACTAAAGCTGTTTCTGTCGGGTCACCCATTAGGTTACCTTCTTGACCGATACGTGTATCGTTCGCGAAGTTCATAATTTTTAACGCCATATTATCCATTGAAATATCATCTGATGCTGCATATTGATGGTCATCAAAGTATAATTTTTCAACAGTCATTTGGTTTAGCGTTAATGTTCCCGTTTTGTCAGAAGCAATAATATCAGTAGCTCCTAATGTTTCAACAGCTGGTAATTTTCGAATCATCGCATTACGCTTCGCCATTACTTGCGTACCTAAAGCTAAGATAATAGTTACAATCGCTGGCAACCCTTCTGGAATCGCAGCAACAGCTAATGAGATAGAAGTTAATAACATCTCAACCCAATCACGACCATTTAAGACTGTACCAACAAAGAACATGATAACCGCAATAATTAAAATTGCAGCAGTTAAGAACTTACCTAATTGATTCAAGTTACGTTTTAATGGTGTTTCTGTTTCGTCAGCATTTGCTAACATCCCCGCAATCTTACCAACTTCTGTGTTCATCCCAGTATTAACAACGATCCCTTTACCACGACCATATGTTACGTTACTGTTTGAATACGCCATATTGATTCGATCACCAATTCCGATATCTTTTCCTTCAAGAACTGTTAATTCTTTTTCAACTGGAACAGATTCTCCAGTAAGAGCCGCTTCTTCAATTTTTAACGAACTCGCTTCAATTAAACGCATATCTGCTGGAACAACATCCCCAGCTTCTAATAAAACAATATCTCCTGGAACTAATTCTGTACTACTTACAGTCACACTATGACCATTACGTAATACATTCGCATTAGGCGTTGACATTTCACGCAAAGCTTCAATTGCTTGTTCCGCCTTTGCTTCTTGGATAACACCCATTACCGCATTGATAATAACTACGGCTAGAATGATAATTGCATCCACCCACTCACGGTGGCCTTCTGCATTTGGTACCATCGCTGAAATTGCAGCAGCAGCAATTAAAACAAGAATCATTAAATCTTTAAATTGCTCTAAGAATTTTTGCAACATGCTTTTCTTTTTGCCTTCTTCTAATTCATTGGCACCATATTGCGTTAAGCGACTTTTCGCTTCACTATCAGAAAGTCCTTCAGGTTGTGATCCTAATTCTTCAAAAACAGCATCCACTGTTTGAGAGTAAAAAGCTTGCGATAGTTGTTGTTTCTTTGCATTTTCCTCTGACATGTTCTTCCTCCTTTAATTTTTGCCTCCATACACCTCTATTTTTTCAAAAAAAATAGACTTGTGTATGTGCGACACATACATAAGTCTCACTAATTAAGGCAACACCAGAAAAAAAGTTGTTAGGTTCTTTTCGGTTGGTGACGTTGCCACAGCGTATGTGCTGCAAGTTACTCCCTCATGATACAAAAAAATTATTACAGAATTTATTATACAAGATGTTTTTTCTTCTGACAATTTATTTGACAGTTTTCTGAAAAGAAATTTGAAAGTCAATTTTTCTCGCCAACTAGACTTTGAAGCATCCGCAATTTCTTCATTCAAAAATAGAAACTTTTATTGAACAAGAAATTGCGGAATTGCCAAATTAGCCTTACTTTCTGGAAATTGACATCGCGTAGAGCTGTACTTATTTACAGCCCTCGTATTAAATATCTGCCCCATTCACGCATAGCAACTTTCTCGCCACCATCTGCAGCTCTTTTTAACCAATATTCCCCTTGTTTTACATTTTTGGTTAAGAAATCACCTTTGATAAGATAGATGCCCAATAAACGCATTGCCACTAATTCATGTAGCTCTTCTGCGGCAATAAACAAATAACGAGCGCCTTCTTCTTTATTTCTCTGCAAGCCATCGCCATGTAACAAACGATAACCGAGCACTCTAGTGGCAATCGCATCACGACGCTCAACTGCCAAACGCAACCATTTTTCTCCTTCGAAAGAATTTTTTTCGATTCCTTCACCATCTAACAAGCGCACTGCTAAATCCACAATTGCCCATAAGTCACCTAGTTCTGCGGAACGACGTAACCAAAGCTCACCTTCAATCGGGTCAGGCGTTAAGCCCACGCCAGATAGGTAGCAATAGGCCAACTCGTTCATAGCTCCAGTATCGCCGACATCTGCGGCAGCCTTTAACCATTTTAATCCTTCTTGGCTCTTTTCTTGTTTTTGCTTTTCAGCCAAATCCACAACATTATCAGATATGGAGTCTATTTGTTGCTCATCTGTTGTGCTAACGTCAATAGTCGGTTCTTCTTCCTGAGTCGTATCGTCTTTCTTTTCCACTCCTAATGATTTAGAAATTCGACTGAACACTGAGAAATTTTTCTTTTTATCATCATCTACGCCCAATTTACACATCTCCAATCTTTCATCTTATTTTAATAGTAATAAAAAAAGCCATTTTTTGCAAAAATCCGATTTTTCTTATTCATTCAAATATTTACAACTATAAGTTGATATGGTAGTATTCATAGGGGAATGATTTGTCTTACGATACAAGATAAATCATTCTCATTTTTTTAAAATTAAAGGAGGATTTTCATTACATTGGAAGCAATATTATTACAATACGCTTGGGTACTTGTCGTATTGATTGTATTAGAAGGCTTATTAGCAGCTGATAACGCTGTTGTGATGGCTGTCATGGTCAAACACTTACCAAAAGATCAGCAACAAAAAGCATTATTATATGGATTATTCGGAGCATTTATCTTCCGATTTATTGCAATATTCTTAATCACCGTGTTGGTTAATTTTTGGCAAATTCAAGCTGTAGGAGCGATTTATCTATTGTTTATGTCAAGTAAACATATTTACGAAATATTGACTAATTCAGGTCATGCAGATGAAGCGCAAGCACAGAAAAAAACATCTGGTTTTTGGATGACTGTCTTAAAAGTAGAATTAGCAGACATTGCTTTTGCAGTAGATTCTATTTTAGCAGCAGTTGCTATTGCCGTTACATTGCCTAGCTTAGGCAGCATTAGCATTGGCGGTATTAATGCAGGTCCATTTGTTGTCATGTTCTTAGGTGGTCTAATCGGTGTTATTATGATGCGTTTTGCAGCTCGTTGGTTTGTTACTCTTCTAGAAAAATTCCCATCTCTAGAAACAGCCGCTTTCCTAATTGTTGGTTGGGTTGGTGTCAAATTAGCTGTCTTAACATTAGGTCATGAGAAATTAGGCGTTATTCCACATTCATTCCCACATTCTACTTTATGGGAAGTTATTTTCTGGACTGTTCTTATCTCAATTGCTTTGATTGGGTTTATTGTGGGAATTAAAAATCCAAGTAATGCGAAAAAACCTGCTCAAATTGAAATAGATTAAATGTATGATTAACGTACAAAAACGGAGTGGAGCAATCCACTCTTTTTTGTTTTCACAAAACAACTATGAATGAAACCAAAATAAAAAAGAGCATGACACTTCAACAAATGTCATGCTCTTCGTTTATATTATGCTATAATTGAACCATTTGGCATACCTTTTGGTGCTTCAACGACTTGTAATTTACCAGAAGCATCTTCAGCAGATAAGATCATCCCTTGGCTAATTTGACCACGCATCTTACGTGGTTTCAAGTTGGCCACTATCACAACTTTCATTCCGATTAAGGCACTTGGATCTGGATAAAATTCAGCAATCCCTGATAAAATTTGACGATCTTGATTGTCACCAGCGGCTAGACGGAATTGTAATAATTTATCTGCACCTTTGACTTTTTGACAATCAATCACTTCAGCAACTTTTAATTCGATTTTATCAAAGTCTTCATATTTGATTTCTTTATCTTTGACTGAAACAAGTTCTGTTTCTTCTGGACTCCATTTTACAGAATCATCATTGTTTTTTGTTCCTTCAGACATTTTCTGCTTAATATAGTCTATTTCAACTTCCATGTCTAAACGTGGGAAAATTGGCGTACCTTTGACCGTTACTTTTGTTTCACTTGGGAATTCCCCAAAATGTAAATCCTTTAAATCCATCGCTGAATCTAACCCTAATTGGCTAAAGATTCTTGCTGGTGTTTCCGTCATAATTGGTTGTAATAAAATCGCCGCAATTCGCAAGCTTTCTGCTAAATGAACCATTACGCTATCTAGTTCAGCTTTGCGTTCTTCATCCTTTGCTAATACCCAAGGCTCTGTTTCATCAATGTATTTATTAGCACGAGAAATCAACGTCCAAACTTCAGATAGCGCTGTGCTAAATTCCATTTTATCCATTGCTTCGTGATAACGTCCAACAACATTAGCTGCGGTCGTTGATAATTCACTATCAAATGGTGTGACTTTTGACGCATAGTTAGGCACAATGCCCTCACAATACTTGTTAATCATCGCAATGGTACGGTTTAACAAGTTTCCTAAGTCATTTGCTAAATCGTAATTCACGCGAGCTACAAAGTCTTCTGGTGTAAATACTCCGTCACTACCAAATGGTACCGAACGTAGTAAATAATAACGCAGTGCATCTAAGCCATAGCGTTCTACTAACATTTCTGGATAGACGACATTGCCTTTAGATTTAGACATTTTACCATCTTTCATCATTAACCAGCCATGACCAAAGATTTTTTTCGGTAATGGTAAATCCAATGCCATCAACATAATTGGCCAATAAATCGTATGGAAACGAACAATCTCTTTTCCAACCATATGCACATCTGCTGGCCAATATTTGTTAAATAAACTCTCATCGTCTGAACCATAGCCTAAAGCAGTGATATAGTTTGATAACGCATCAATCCACACGTAAACAACATGCTCAGGATTGGCATTCACGGGTACACCCCATTTGAATGTTGTACGAGAAACCGCTAAATCTTCTAAGCCTGGTTCAATAAAGTTTTTAATCATTTCATTTTTACGTGATTCTGGCAAAATAAATTCTGGATGTTCGTTGTAATAGGTTAACAAACGATCGGCATATTTTCCCATACGGAAGAAATAAGATTTTTCTTTAACTAATTCTACTTCATGACCGCTTGGTGCTTTCCCACCAACGACTTTTCCGTCTTCATTACGATATACTTCCGCTAATTGTGTTTCCGTGAAGAATTCTTCGTCAGAAACTGAATACCAGCCTTCGTACTCTCCTAAGTAAATATCATCTTGGTCTAATAGTTGTTGGAAGATTTTTTTCACAGCTTCTTTGTGATAATCATCTGTAGTACGAATAAATTTATCGTAACTAATATCCAATGTCTTCCATAGTTTTTTGACATCTGCTGCCATACGGTCAACATATTCTTGTGGCTTTACACCGAGTTCTTCTGCTTTTTTCTCAATTTTTTGTCCATGTTCATCTACTCCAGTTAAGTAGAAGACATCAAATCCCATTAATCTTTTATAGCGAGCAACTGCATCACAAGCAATTGTTGTGTATGAATTACCAATATGTAATTTGCCGCTTGGGTAATAGATTGGCGTAGTAATATAAAAAGTTTCTTTCTCAGCCATGGGTCTCCTCCTCTGCTCTAAAACGAGATTATTCTTTGCTAGTATACCACATTTTAGTTAGTGTGTTTTTATTTTTAACTGAGTTTCCTAAATTTATAATCTGCAAAAGAATTTTTGGCGCGTAAAATAAGTTTTGCTATAATATAAGACGTATCTATGAAAGGAGCTTGTATGAATACCAAAGAACGTTCACTCTTATTATTTTTTATTATCTTAACGGCAATTCATGTTTTATTTTGTAATTTTTATCCACCAATTTATGGCTATATGAATATCCATGGACATCTTCTGCTCTTTTTGATGTTGACTAAGCTGATTCGAGTAGCCATTTTATTAGCGATTATTGGACTAGGATTTACACAGCTACAACAAAAAAATAAAAAAGGAATGTTGACGTATCTAGCACTTTTCTTCTTTAATCTAATTCTGATGTTTCTCTTTTCCTAGGCTTTAGCTTCTCTATAAAGCATGATACAATAAAAGGACGAATAGATTACTTAGGGAGGGAAAAAGATGGCGTTTGCTTCCAAAGCCGAAGAAAAAACTTATTATGAACAACATGCGACAGAACAAGAATTTCTAGATTGGTATCAAAAGCAAGAACAACCAAAATACGAAAAACCTTCTGTCACTGTCGATATCGTTTTAATGTGTTACAACAAAGAAAACGACCAATTAAAAGTTCTTCTAATCCAACGAAAAAGCAATCCTTATCGTGATTCGTGGGCATTACCAGGAGGCTTTGTTAATCCTAATGAATCCACAGGTGAAAGTGTACTCCGCGAAACCAAAGAAGAAACAAGCGTCACCATTTCTGCCCAAAATATTGAGCAACTACATACCTTTAGCACACCGAATCGTGATCCACGAGGTTGGGTCGTAACGGTAAGTTATCTTGCTTTTATTGGCGAAGAACCCTTATCTGCTGGAGATGACGCGAATGAAGTACGTTGGTTCTCGCTAGAGCGTAAAAACAATCAATTGTATTTAATTAACGGGGACGTTGAAATCATTTTAGATTTGCGGACCGGTCAATCTTTAGGTAAAGATACCCTAGCCTTTGACCACAGCGAAATTATTTTAAAAGCCTTCAAACGTGTCGTAAACAAAATGGAACATGAACCGCAAGTCTTACAAGTCCTTGGTGATAGTTTTACGATTACTGAAGCAAGAAAAGTTTTTGCCAAATTTTTAGGAGTTGATTTTCGTACCATCGATCATTCCAATTTTAAAAAATCTCTTTTACGTTTCTTCGATGAAATCGGAGAACGGCCAGTAGGAATTGGTCGTCCATCGAAAATCTATCGCCTCAAAGAAGATGTTTTTCACGAAGAAATTTAATACAAAAAAGCTGTTTTGCCCCAAGGACAAAACAGCTTCTTTTCGGTTTTTCATAATTAGTGGACAGTGTTCCTAGAAACAAAAATGCGAAGATTTTTTCTATACCCTAGGCGATCCCTGAAGTCCCTTTCAGTTCTTAAGGTTTAGGTCAATTGTGCACGACCCAAACGTTCTATTTCTTTACACTTTTCATTTTTCAATTCTTTTACTTCAATATAACGAACTTCTTTGCCATACCAACGACCTTTGTATTGGATTCGTTGAATAAATTGTTGCCAATCAGCTTCTGAAAATTCTCCAGATTCATTTTGAAACTTTGGTTTAGATTCAATAAATAAATAATCAAAATCGCGAACCAAACTAATTGTTAGCTGATCGATAAAATTTCTTTTTTGATCCAATTTAGTCGTGCGTAATTTCAAGACGCGTTCTTTTTGTTTTTGATAATTTTTGGCATTGATTAAACGTACTTTACGTTTTTTCGCAACTTTTGCTCTTAGTTGCAATTTCTTTTGTTCTTTCCCTAATTGTTTAATTAAATGGGATTGATCGATTTGTGGTAATTCTCTCTGTGCAGAAATTTGAATCAGATTTTCTGGACAGTATGAAATGCCTACTAAATCATTTGTTTTTGGCAACTCTTCTACTTCTTCTACACATAAAATAGATGCATAAAATTCACGATTGCGCTTAGCAGAAATCGTCACTGACTTAATTTTGCCACGTATTTCACGATGCAAATGAACCGGCACGAGACTTTTTAGCTTGGGAACTTTTAAATATTCACCTTCTAAATAAACCGTATGTTGCTGGTTATTTGTTGTATAAGATTGCCATGTGCTTTTTTTTGTTTTCAATTTTGGGTAACCAGCCCGACCACTGAAATAATTACGAAATGCTCGATCTAAATTTCTTTGGGCATTCGCTAAAGCTAAACTGTCTGTTTTCTTTAAAAAAGGATACTCTTTCTTCAATGACGCAGGTGTCATTGTAGTATTTCTCGCTGCACCTGTTTGTCTAGCCATTAATAAATGATTGTATGTGAATCTGACACAACCAAACGTTTCAATAAAAAACTTTTTTTGTTTTTCATCTGGGTAGATGCGAAATTTATAACCTTTTAATACGCTCATTTCTCCACCCCTTACTCCAATCTCCTCTTCAATCTTAATTTCCTAAAAATTCTGAATACTCAGTTTATACGGATACGTATCATAATAAGCAATCACGAGGTAATAATCAAGAGAAAAACACTAATTTGTTTTCCTCTTAATTAACTGAATCAATGATTATTTTTGTTTTTGCTGTAATTTTTCTTGATAGATTACTTTTTCTTCATCCGTAGCATAGACATAATGCCCTTTAGCAATTTCTTGCATCTTGCGTGGACGTGTATCATTTGGATCATCTACGTATTTGATACGTTGACGAGTGCGCTCATAATCTGGATCAGGTAATGGAATAGCTGACAACAGACTTTCTGTATATGGATGCACACCATGATAATAAATATCGTCACTGCTACCTACTTCTAATAATTTCCCATGATGCATTACACCAATTCGGTCACTGATGTGTTTTACCATGGATAAATCGTGGGCAATGAATAAATAAGTTAATTGATGTTCTTTTTGTAAATCTTGTAATAAGTTTACCACTTGGGCTTGAATGGATACGTCCAAGGCAGAAATTGGTTCATCACAAATGATGAATTTAGGATCGACTGCTAATGCACGTGCAATCCCAATACGTTGACGTTGGCCACCTGAGAATTCATGTGGGTAACGAGTTCCATGGTTTGGATTTAAGCCGACTGTTTTTAACAGCTCATTCACACGATCATTACGCTCTTTTTCAGTCTTAGCTAACCCGTTTACGTCAATCCCTTCTGCAATAATGTCACGAACTTTCATTCGTGGATTTAATGATGCGTAAGGATCTTGGAAAATCATTTGCACATCACGACGAAAATCTTTCATTTCTTTTTTTGATTTTAAGCTCATTACGTCTTTGCCATCAAAGACAACTTTACCGCCTGTTGGGTGATTCAAACGAATAACTGTACGTCCAGTTGTTGATTTACCACTACCTGATTCACCAACTAAACCAAACGTCTCTCCCTCATAGATATGGAAAGTAATGTCATCAACAGCTTTCACTTCGTCTTTACGACCGACGTTAAAGTATTGTTTTAAGCCTTCAACTTCTAGTAAAACTTTTCTCACTGACTTTCCCTCCTATGCTCTACCTTGTTGTTTTTCTTTAAATTTCGCCCAACGAATTTGAATCTCTTCTGGTGGCGTTACTTTTGGCGCTTGTGGTGCTAATAACCACGTTGCTGCTTTGTGGGTTGGTGATACTTCGAAAAATGGTGGTTGTTCTTCAGCATCAATTTTCAAAGCAAATTCATTACGTGGATAAAAAGCATCGCCTAATGGTGGTTCTAATAAATCAGGAGGTGTACCAGGAATCGCATATAAACGATCGCTAGTTCCTTCTAATGTCGGCATTGAACCCAATAATCCCCACGTATAAGGATGTTGTGGATTGTAGAAAATTTCTTCTGCCGTACCAATTTCAACAATTTTCCCAGCGTACATAACAGCTACACGGTCAGCCACATTCGCAACTACTCCTAAGTCATGGGTGATGAAAATAATTGAGGAATTCATTTTTTCTTGAATCTCTTTTAATAGTTCTAAAATTTGGGCTTGAATTGTTACGTCTAATGCAGTTGTTGGTTCATCGGCAATTAGAATATGAGGGTAACAAATTAAAGCAATCGCGATTACGATACGTTGGCGTTGTCCACCAGAAAATTGGTGAGGATAATTATTTAAACGTTTTTCAGCATTAGGAATACCTACAAGTTTCAATAATTCTAACGCTTGCGCCAAGCCTTCTTTTTTCGAAATTTTATTGTGTTTTAATAATGATTCTGCCACTTGTTTTCCAATTGTCATGGTCGGATCAAGTGAAGTCATCGGATCTTGGAAAATCATTGCAATTTCTTTTCCGCGAATTTTTTGCATTTCTTTTTCTGATTTTTTTAAAATATCTGAGCCGTTAAATAAAATTTCGCCGCTTTCAACAACAGCGTTATTTGCTAATAAGCCCATGATACTACGAGTAGTTACGGATTTACCACTACCTGATTCACCTACGATAGCTAAAGTTTCACCTTGATATAAATCAAAATCAACATTACGAATAGCTTGTACTTTACCAGCATAGGTTTCAAATGAAATTTTTAAATCTTTTACTTCTAAAATTTTTTTCATCATACTCACTCTTTCATTTTCGGATCAAAAGCATCTCTTAGTCCATCTGCTAATAAGTTAAAGCCAATCATAATTACTGATAATACAACTGCTGGAATCCACATTTGATAGGGTAAGAATCTAAATGTTTTATATCCATCACTCAATAACATCCCTAAAGAAGCGGTTGGTGGTTTCAAACCTAAACCAATGAAGCTCAAGAAGGCTTCGAAGAAAATCGCAGAAGGGATACTAAACATCATTTGTACGATAATCACACTAGAAATGTTTGGCAATATATGCTTGAACGCAATTTTACTACGTTTTTCACCTAACGTTGTCGCTGCCAAGACAAATTCTTGATCTTTTAATTTCATTGTTTGTGCCCGTACAATACGTGCCATTGGAATCCAGTTAGTAATTGCCATTGCAGCAACAATTGAGAAGATACCTGGTTTAAATACAACTAACATTAAAATCATAACAACCAAGTTTGGAATACCTGATAATACTTCTAAGATACGTTGCATCACGTTATCCACGCGACCACCTAGAAGACCAGAAATCAAACCATATGTCACACCAAAAATAATATCAAGCATTGCTGCAATAAACGCAATTAACAAGGAGATACGTGTACCCATGAATAAACGGCTTAATAAGTCACGGCCTAAACCATCTGTCCCTAAAAAGAAATGCACATCATCTGGAACGTTAGCTGCTGCATATTTATCAACTAATTGTCCACCGACCATTGCTGTTCCATTAAAACCATTGATATCAATTCCTGGAATTTTTGGTGGTAAGTTAATGTAGTTTACATTTTGTGCGGTTGGATCATGTGGTGAGAAGAAAATTGTCACAATCGAAATCAAAAGAATGACAAGTAATAAACTACTAGAAAAAACAGCCGCTTTATTTTTCTTCAAACGACGCCAAGAATCTTGTAAAAAGCTTAAAGAAGGTGCCGAAATGACTTCACGTTCAATCGCAGTATTTTTTTCTAAGGGTTCAAATTGAGAAGCTGGAATTTGATTAATTTCCGCTTGTGTTCTCTTTGCGTTTTCCATTATCCACGACTCCCTTCTGATACACGAATACGAGGATCAACAATTCCGTATAAGATATCGACAATAAAAATCACGAAAATTAACATTGCTGAATATAAAATTGTTACCGCCATAATTGTTGGGTAATCATTGGTCATGATTGATTTTACGAATTGTTCTCCAATACCAGGAATCGCAAAAATATTTTCAACAACTAATGAACCTGTCATTAATCCAACAGCTAAAGGTCCTAACAAGGTTAATAATGGAATTAAACTATTGCGCAAGCCATGACGGAAAGAAATTTCCCAACGACTTAAACCTTTTGCTCGAGCTAATTCAACATAATCACTGTGTAATACTTCAACCATTTCTGTACGAATAAAACGCGCAGAATCGGCTAATGGTGACATTGCAAGCGCGATTGTTGGTAAAATAGTGTAGATGAAACTATCCCATTTCGCAATTGGCAAAATTTGTAATTTAATCGCAAAAATGTATTGTAATAATACCGCAAATACAAAGTTAGGGATTGAGCGGCCCAAGATTGCTACTAAAGTCGCACCTGTGTCCACCCAAGAGTTTTGTTTCATCGCAGAAATGGTTCCTAAAATAGTTCCAAAAACCGTTCCGAAGATAATTGCTTGAACCCCCAATTGCATAGATGGTCCAATACGACCCCCTAATAAGCTAGAAACTGCTTGGTTTTTAAATTGGAATGAAATTCCGAAATTACCTTGTAACAAGTTTAATAAGTAATTTCCATATTGCACAATTACAGGTTTATCTAAACCTAACTGTTTATTTAAGAGAGCAATTTGCTCTGGCGATAATTTTTCTGCATTTGAATACGGTGTTCCTGGTAGAAATTGCATCAAGAAAAATGTAATTGTTGCAATTAACCACAGCGTAATCAGCATATAAAATACGCGTTTTAATAAGTATTTAATATAACTATTCACGATAGCTCCTCCTAATTTATTTTGACTTCTAGACAATAGTTTTGTAAATTAAAACTATCCCTTGGTTATTATACCAATTTTTACAGGAAAGGATAATTTTATGTATTTAAAAAAAAGTTCGTGGGTAATTAGTCTTGCTTGCACACTATTTAGTGTCTTTCGCTTATTTATCCTACAAAAATTTTCATTTAGTGCCTTATCAGATTCACTATTCATATTTACATTGCTGTTTCTCATTATTGGCGGTTTTCTTTGGGTATTTGCCTCAGGATTTTTTGACCTCTTTCAAGCATCCTTCAAAAAACGCAGTCAAAAATCAAAAACAGAGTATTTGAAATTGTCAGAAGTTGGGCGTTCTAGCTTTCGGTTTTGGCTAGAACCGGCAGGTATTTTACTTGTTTTGAGCTTACTATCTTTATTGATTGCAAGTAGTAAATAACATAGGCTGAAACCCTACTTTTCGTAGTAGTGTTCTCAGCCTATTATTATTTGTCGTTTCTACTCATGTTGAATGATTATTCTTCGATTGTTACCCATTTGTAATCATATTGTGCGCCTGCTACGTGAGCAACAACACCTTTAACTTTTTCTGCACGTAGATGTGCTTCAGCTTTTTGATACGTTGGAATAATACCTTGGTCTGCCATGATTGTTTGCTCTGCTTTAATCAAGCTTTCCCAACGTTTTTCTGGATCATTTGCATAAGTGTTGTTTGCTTCATCAATAAGTTTATCATATTCAGGATTGCTGTAACCACCACGGTTGTAAGAATTACCAGTTACAAATAAATTAGTAAAGCTACTTGCATCTGCGTAGTCTGCGCCCCATCCCCCATTTAATAAATCAAACTCACCAGCATTTGAACGATCTAAACGTACTGAGAATGGTACTGGGCTTAAGGTTACTTTGAAGCCATCTAAGTTTTCCTCAAGTGTATTTTGTAGGTACTCAATTAATTTTTTCGTAGAGTCAGTATCAGAAGCTAGGAATTCTGCTTCAAGTGTTTCGATACCTAATTCTTTTTTCGCTTTTTCCCAATGCTCTTTGGCTTTTTCTGGATTGTATTCTAAGACAGAACCAGCTTCTTCAGTAAAGTCTTTATCATCAATTGGACTAAACGTCATTTTTTCTGGTACTAAACCAACAGCTGGAGCTGAACCATCACCTAAGATAGAGTTCACTAATGCTTCACGGTCAATTGCATAAGAAATTGCTTTACGTAAATCTGCATTACGGTATGGTGAATTTTCATCGCGTTGATTTAGTTCAATATAATAAGTCGTTGCTTCTGGTTGAGCAATGTATGCTGGGTCATTTTGCATTTGTTGTGCTAATTCACCTGTCAAAATAACATCATCAACTTGTCCATCTTGGAATAGATTCAACGCTGTATTTGCTTCTTTTACAACGCTAACGTTGATTTGATCTAATTTCACTGTATCTTTATCCCAATAGTTATCATTTTTCACATAGTTCCATTCAGTATCTGTACCTGGTCCGTCAAAGCCGTCTAAAGTAAATGGACCGTTATAAACAGCGTTATCACTTGTCGCAGCATATTTGTCACCAAATTCTTCAACTGTTGCTTGATGTAATGGGAAGAATGATGGAAATGCTAGTAAGAAATCAAAGTATGGTGTTGCTTTTGATAAAGTAATTTCTAATTCGTAATCACCTACAGCTTTGATACCTAATTCTTCAGGTTTTTTAGATCCTTCTGCAATTTCTTTTCCGTTAGCAACAACTTCAAACATTGACGCATATTCAGAAGCTGTTTCTGGAGCTACTGTACGTTGCCAGCCATAAACGTAGTCTGCGGCTGTTACAGGATCACCGTTTGACCATTTTGCGTCTTCACGTAATTTAACTTTATAAGTTAAACCATCTTCACTTACCTCAGCTTTTTCTGCTGCGCCAGCTGGTTGAGGAACGCTGTCTTTATCTAAACGATAAATCCCTTCAAACACATTGTTTAATGCTGAAAAACTGATTGTATCTGTCGCTACGGATAAGTCCGCTGTTGGCATTTCTTGTTGAACCACTACATTAAATTCTTGTGCTGTACCTGAAGTACCTTCCGCAGCACCACTATCATCAGTTTTGTTTCCGCCCGTTGTACAACCTGCAAGAACTAAACCACAGATAGCTAGAAAACCGTAAGCATATCTTTTCTTCATTTCCAAAACTCCTTAAATGTCCGTGAATTTTCAGAATAATTCATTTTTTCTGAAGTTAAGTTTGATTTTAATCAGTAATTATTAAAAATGCAAGATATTTTTCTTAATTCTCTCAATATTTTCTTAAAAAAAACGCCAAAACCTCATTTTAATAGGTTTTTGGCGTTTTAAATTTATTTTCTATTCCGTCACATAGGCTGTTCTAAATGATACGGTACGACCAAATGGGAAAACTTGTAATCCTTCTAAACGATCGGTTTTCAAATAAGCTACTGCACCTTGATATAAAGGCAACACTGCTGTATCTTCACCAATGAGTAGTTTTTCCATTTTCAATAATTCTTGCCAACGAGCATCTGGATCATTCGCTAATGTTGTACGAGCCGCTTGTAAGCCTTCATCATACGTTGAGTTATTATAACCTGCAGTATTCAAACCACTTTTAGAATCATAGAAGTTTAAGAAATCAATTGGATCAGCATAATCGGGTGTCCAAGTTCCGAAAACTAAGTCAAATTCTCCTTGTGTTTGTAAGTCTAAACGGTTTTGTAAAGGAACAGATTTCAATTCTATTGTTAATCCTGGAAGATTTTCTTCTAACTGACCTTGAATGAACTCAATGGTTTTCTTTGCTAGCGCCGTATCAGCAGATAACAATTCTAAGGTAATTTCATCTTTACCTAATTCTTTTTTGGCTTCTTGCCAAGCTTTTTGAGCTTCTTCTACATTATAAGGTAAAATATCGCCATTTTCTTCACGGAAATCTTCACCGCTACTTGGATTTTTCGCAAAATTTTTCGCAACAAAACCATTCAATGCGGTTGAACCATCTGCCAAGATATTTTGGGTAAAGCTTTCTTTGTCAATCGCTTGTAAAATTGCTTTACGCACATTTACATTGCCTGTCACTTCACGTTTTTGGTTAGGACTAATATAACCAACAGTCGCTTTAGGCTCGAAATTTGCTTGGGCTGAATCTTGATATTGTTGGGCATACGTATCTGCCAAGAGCGTGTAATCTAGTTGCCCGTCATCAAATAAATTTGTACCCGTAGCAATTTCTTTGACTACTTGAACATCGATCGTTTCTAATTTTACATTCTCTTTATCCCAATACTCAGGATTTTTTTCTAATGTCCATGACTCATTATTTCCATTCCAGCCTTTAATCACAAACGGACCGTTGCCAATAAAGTTTTCTGCAGTTGTTCCGTAGGCTTTACCTTTTTCTTCTGCAAAAGTTTTTTGTTTAGGCATAAATGGTGTCCCCGTCAAAATTTGTGGTAAGAATGGTAGTGGATCTTCTAATTGTAATTCTAACGTTGTATCATCCACAGCTTTAACACCTAATTCAGAAACGTCTTTCTCACCTTCACGAATACTACGACCATTTTTGAAAATATCCATGCGGTTACTACTACTAGATGCTGTTTCTGGATCAACAACGGATTGGAAAGCATACACGAAATCTTCTGCTTTAACTGGCGTACCATCACTGTAATTACTATCGCGTAACGTAAACGTATACGTCAAACCATCTTCGCTGACTGTCGGTTCTGCACTAGCTAAAGCTAATTCTGGGTCGTTGTTTTCATCTAAACGGTATAAGCCTTCTGTTAACTGACCAATCATATCTGAACTATTTACATCTGTATATTGGGCACTATCTAAAGTAGATAGTTCTCCCGAAAGTGAAACAGAAATTTCTTGTTTAACGTTTTCGGCGGCTGAATTGTCATTTTCACCTGTACTACTCCCTGTTGTGTTACCCCCACCAAAACACCCTGTTAATAACAGAGTGGATGCAACTAACAAAAATCCTAGTTTTTTCATTGCATATTCTCCTTATCTTTTGAATACATATTTTTATAATGCATTGACGACATAATCAAAAACTTCCATTTCTTTTGGTTGGGTAGTAAAGGCAAAATCTGGATGCCATTGTACTCCTAACAAGCGACGCGGTTTATTTTCAATTGCTTCAACTAAACCATCTGAGCAACATGCGGCTTCTTGAAACTCACGTGCCACTCGATTGACGCCTTGATTATGAAAAGAATTGACTTCTGCCTGTTTCCCGTAAATTGAACGTAAAATACTCGTTTTTTGTGTTAACAATTCGTGCGCGGGTTGTTCTTTCGGAATGGGATTTTGCATATGTGCAATTTCAGTGTAAGAATGTAGTTCTTGCTTTAAATCGCCACCAAAGAAGACGTTCATCAATTGCATGCCACGACAGACTGCAAAAACCGGTTTTCCTTGTTTTAATGCTTCGTCCATTAAAGCTAATTCAAACTGATCGCGTTTTTCTAAATAGCTTCCTTGAACGGTTTTTGTTTGCTTGTAATAACGCGGTGAAACATCTTGTCCGCCAGCTAAAATAAGCTTGTCAATTCGCGCAACATATTCTTTTGCCATGTCCGCAGAATCAATTGGCATCACCATAGGCAAACCACCTGCTTGTTGCACTGCTTTGACATACCCACTTGGTGTGTATGCAATTGATAAATGATGTAAATTTTCGCCTGCATCTAGTGATTCATTTGCAGCAATTCCTACAACCACACGTCCCATTTGTCGTCCTCCTCTTTTAATAGTGATATTGCCTAAAAGCATAGCCCTTTCCTTAAAATAAGTCAACGCAGACGGTGATAGCTTTTTTCTATTTGAATAGGCTTTCATTTTGATGGAAAATAGATAAAAAAGAGTATGAATAACATTATCCATACTCTTTTTTGATTAAGCAGACACGCCTTTATAGACTTTTCTAAAGTAAAAAATACGTGCAACAAGGTAATAGATGAATTGAATCAATAAAAAGACACCTAAAACTTGCCAGCCTGCCAGCTGCATTCCTAAGTTAAACATGTGATACATCGCGGTTAGAGCCACTGCCCCATGAACAAAAGAAACAATAATTGGTGTAAAGAACAAAATCCCTACTTGTTGATAAATCATTTTCTTTAATTCTTTTTTTGATAGACCTAGTTTGTATATCATTTTAAATTTCTCAATATCACTATCCATGTCGCTATATAAGCGGAAATATAAGAAGCTTCCTGCAGAAACGAAGAAGACAATTCCAATGAAGATACCGACAAATAATATTGGTGCATAGGATTTAATGATGCTGTCTTTCATATATTCAATCGATTGCACATTATACAAACCTTGCTCTTCTAGTTCTTTACCGACACGAATTTGAGCTTCTTTACCGCCTTTGGTTACCCAATACGTTTCTTCGGTTACTTGCGGTGTTCCTGCTTGTGTGTCAGGGACAACAAAGGTTGGCAGATACACTGCCATGGCATCTGTTTCTACTAATTCTGACACGCGATACTCTTGGTCGTTAATTTGAACCGTTGCTTGTAGCGTAGTCGTATCGAATGGTGCTGAAGATTTCAATTGTACTGCAGCATCTTTAACGGTAATCGTCTCTTCACCGACTAATTTTGCCGCTTTATTATATTCAGATTCAGTAATAAATATATATTCATCCGTATTGTAATACACAAAGGTTGCTTTATCTGCGTTTAATTTTTCTTTTGCCAAGCTGTCTTCTACTTTTTGAATAGTATTCTCTTCATCAGCTGTGGCAGCGTAACTGTATGGCGCTGATCCTACTGCGCCTAAAATAATTGACTGTAAACCATAAAGCGTGCCAATTGCCGCAAATGCTACCGTAGAAATTACTGAAACTAAAAAGAAACTACGTGCGTTGTCTTTCATTCGAAATGCTAAATCAGAGAAAACGACCATATTGGTTTTTTTCCAGAAAACTGATTCGCGCTTTTTAATTTTTTCAATCGCAAAAACACTAAATTGATTAAACAAGAAATTTGTTCCTAAAATAACAATAAAAACCACTGGTAAAAAGACGACAACCACTCCCATGCCTGGCGTCAACAACGCCACTGCATAACCGATGCCAATTAGCAAAATAGCTAAAATACTTTTAATTGTTGAAACTTTAAAGCTGCCTTTACCTAATTCTCCAGCTTTTAATAGTTCTTGAACATTTAATTTTGGTAATCTAAATTGAATGAAGAAAGAAATCAAGAAGAACAAAATTAAAAACGATACAATCGTTAATGCTAAAGCTTTTACTGGGAAATAAAAACCAAAATCAATCCCTAACGTCACACGTGAGATCCACAAAATAATTTGAGAAAAACCAATTCCTACTAAACTACCTAAGATAGTGGCAAAAAAACCAATGACTAAATTTTCAATAAAAACCATTTTTCGCAATTGCTTTGGACTCATTCCTTGAATCATCAATAGGCCAAATTCTTTTTTCCGCGATTGTAAAAAGACACCCATTGAATACATGACGAAGAAAAATGCGAAACCATAAATAATAATCGCAGAGCCTAACATTCCTGTTTGAACTTTATCATTTAAGTTTCCAGATAAAGAGGGATGAAATGCCATCACACTAAAGGTAAAAAAGACCATCACTGAAAATAAGGTACTTAGAAAATACGCTAAATATAAATGTTTATTACGTAGCGTATTTCGTACAACAAATTGTCTAAAATTCATTATCGACACCTTCAATTCTTGCTAAATCCACTAAAATTTCGTCGTAAAATTCTTTTTGTGTTCCTTGACGACGAACGTCATGGACTAATTCTCCATCTTTAATGAACACAATCCGTTGGCAATAACTCGCAGCCAATGGGTCATGCGTTACTAATAAAATCGTTGCTTGTTCCTCTTCATTTAATTGACGTAACAAGCCCATGACATCTTTTGACGATTTTGTATCTAAGTTCCCCGTTGGCTCATCAGCTAATAATAATTCTGGCTGATGAACCATTGCTCGAGCAACTGCGACCCGTTGCGCTTGTCCACCAGAAATCTCTGCAATCCGTTTATTTAACAAGCCTTCAATTCCTAAACGTGGAGCAATATCACGAACTTTTTTCTTCATAACTGCGACTTTTTCACCATCTAATGTCAACGGCAACACAATATTTTCTTCTACCGTTAATGTCGGCAATAAATTAAAAGCTTGGAACACAAAACCTAATTGTGTTCGACGAAACTGCGCAATTTTTTCTTGATCTAACTCATTAGGATTTTTACCATTTAACAAAATTTTTCCACTCGTTGGTTGGTCGATAGTTGCTATTAAGTTTAAAAATGTTGATTTCCCACTACCAGAAGGCCCCATAATTCCAATAAATTCACCATCATTGACGGTCAAATCAATTCCTTTTAATGCTTCATATTGCATATTTTGACCATATACTTTTCGTAAGTTTTCTACTTGTAACATCGTTTGACGCTCCTTTTATTTTTTTTCGTACACTTAGTGTAGACAAAAAACAACTTACAGAACATTGATTGAAATAACAGTAAACGAACAATTTTGTCATATAAAAAAGACAGATGACTGGTTACCATCATCTGTCCTCTTCGATTTCTTCATAATATTCAGGTGTTTCAGCAAGCAACACTTTTCGTGGCTTACTGCCTTCTGATGGACCTACCACGCCATTGGCTTCAAGTTCATCAACTAATCGGGCTGCACGGTTATACCCGATACGGAAGCGACGTTGCAATAAAGAGACACTCGCTGTTTGCATTTCAATGACCAGGTCTTTCGCTTGGTCATACAATTCATCTTGAGGTTCACTGCCACCACCCGAAGCAACATCTTCTTCTGTTACCATCATTTTTTCTTCGTAATTTGCGCCTTGTTGCTCTGTCACAAATTCAACCACTGATTCGACATCGTGATCTGAAATAAAGGCACCTTGCACCCGAATCGGTTTATTTTCACCCATCGGCAAGAACAACATATCTCCACGCCCTAATAATTTTTCAGCTCCATTACTATCAATAATGGTTCGTGAGTCGGTTCCACTAGAAACGGCAAAGGCCATTCGTGACGGAACGTTGGCTTTGATAATTCCGGTAATGACATCCACACTTGGGCGTTGTGTAGCTAAAATCATATGAATTCCTGCAGCACGTGCCATCTGTGCCAAGCGAATAATTGCATCTTCCACTTCATTGCTCGCAACCATCATTAAATCGGCTAACTCATCCACAATTACCACAATAAATGGTAGTATCGGATGTTTTTCACCCGTTTCACGATTTTTCTCAGCAATCATTTCATTATAACCAGTAATGTTGCGGACACCTGTTGCTGCAAATTTCTCGTAGCGCTCTTCCATTTCTTTGACGACTTTTTGAAGTGCTTGTGCCGCTTTGCGAGGATTGGTTACTACAGGCGTTAATAAATGTGGAATCCCGTTATACACATTTAATTCAACCATTTTCGGGTCGACCATCATCATTTTGACTTCATGGGGTTTGGCTTGCATTAAAATACTGGTGATAATTCCGTTAATTGCAACAGATTTCCCACTACCCGTTGAACCCGCCACTAATAAATGCGGCATTTTCGTTAAATCAGCCGTTTGGACTTTTCCAGAAATATCCCGTCCTAAGGGTACTTCTAATAAATTTTCTGGGTGCGCAGGTGTTGCTTCAATCACTTCTCTAAAAGAAACCATGCTTACGGCATCATTCGGTACTTCAATACCAATTAATGATTTCCCTGGAATTGGTGCTTCCATTCGAATATCTTTTGCCGCTAAAGCCAGAGCAATGTCATCGGTTAACCCTACGACTTTACTTACTTTAACCCCGACTGCTGGTTGGATTTCAAATTTCGTCACGGCTGGACCTAAACTGGCTTTCACCACTTTGGCATCCACACCAAAGCTTTCAAAGGTTTGCTCCAGTACAGTGATATTTTTTTCAATTTTTTTGTATTCGCTACTCTGATCTGTTGGTGGCACAGCATTTAATAAGGTTGCTGGCGGTAGCTCGTAATCTTCATCTTCTACCTCTTGTAAAATATCAAAATCTAATGGCTCACTGTCATCGACTTCTTCTTTCTTTTTAGGTTCTGGACGAGCTTGCTGTGCAGCTTGTGGCTGCTGTTGAAAACTGTCAATCGGCACAAAGCTCAATTGCTCTGGTTCAATTTTCAACTCGCTAGGTGTCTCTCCGGTTGTTTTTTCTTCTTTGGTCATTGGACGTACTTGGTTTTTCTCTTGCTCTTTTATTTCGGCTAAAATTGCTTCACGCTCAGCAGCTTTTTTCTCTTCTCTAGCTACTTTTCGAGCTTGTTTTTTTGCTTCACGTTGAGCTTTTTTTTCAGGATTGCCTTCTAATAATGGTTCAATCATCGCTTTGATGTCTTGAAGTTTTTCAAGAAGTTGTTGGGTAGTCATTTGACTAATAAAGAAAATCCCGGTTAATACTAGCAAAATTGCAATCAAATAACTTCCAAGTTGCGATACTAAAAAGTAACTCACTTGATATAAAGTTGCACCAATCATTCCACCACCAACATTTTCAACAACTTGCCCTGATTGAATGTCTTGCACCAGTAATGTCCAAGTCGTATGGATAATATTGGTTTCCCCATCTTGCAATCGGCTAAATAAATTGGCGTGAAGAAACAGTAATACTCCACTGTATACGAAAAGTCCGCCAATTATCCGTTTCACATTCGTAACTTTGGCATTTGTATTTTTAAAAATTAACCAAATGCTATACGCTGCTAAAGCTAAACACAAGATTTGATACGTGTTTCCGCCAATCATCCGAAATCCATTGGCAATGAGCGTGCCTAAAAAACCTAAATGCATGAATCCAAATAGTGCGAATAAAAAAAACAAGAAGCCTAAACCAATCAATGTTAATTTTTCTTGTTGTTGTAATTGTTTTTTTGTTTTTCGTTTCGTTGTATTTGAACGGCGTTTTTTCTGTGCCATAGTCTATGATCCCTCTTTTCATCTCCCATCATTATACAAAAAAAAGAAGAGGAACACAAAAGTCCCCCATCTTTCTCAAGCTTAATCGATTGTCACATCTTTTCCAAACCATTTTTCGCTAATTTTCTTGAATTCGCCATTATCGCGTAATTCAGCTAGCCCTTCATTAATTTTTTCAGCTAGTTTTTCATCGTCTTTACGCACGCCAACTGCAAAACCTTCTTGGGCAAAGGTACTATTAATTAAATTAAATTGATCCAATTTGTTCATTTTGGTTAGGTAATATTCTGCATATACGCTATCAATCAATACGCCATCGATACGTCCTGTTTCTAAATCGATAAAGGCTTCATTGAAACTTGCATAAAGCGTTGCATCGTTGTCTTTGACCATATCTTGTAAGACTTCTGGTTGTTCAGTAAAAATTTTATAACCAGAAGAACCTTCTTGGGCACCTAATACTTTATCTTTCATTTGGTCTAATGAATCAATCCCAGAATCTTTTTTCGTTACAAGCACTTGATAGCTTTGCATATACATATCAGAGAATAAAACTTTTTTCTTACGTTCGTCATTGACTGTGTAGCCATTCCAAATCATATCAATAGTTCCGTTGTCCAATTCGGTTTCTTTCATCGCCCAATCGATTGGTTGGAAGGTTACTTTGGTATCTGTTAAATCAAAAACAGCTGTTGCTAAATCTACGTCAAAACCGGTTAGCTCCCCATCATCATCACGAAATCCCATTGGTACAAATGTATCATCTAATCCGACAACGACTTCTTTTTTATCCGCACCACTACCAACATCTTCTTTTTTGTCACCAGTGCCACATGCACCTAATAATAAAATACTTGCTGCCATCAATAAACCAGTTAATTTTTTCATTTTTTCTTCCTCCTATTTTACAGGTGATACTTCTAGTAGATTATCTGCAATATTTTTTGCAAAATCCAAATCGTGTGTGACTACGATTTGCGTAACGCCTTGTTTCTTCAAATCTAAAATTAAGTTTTCAACTTGTTGTCGTAATGCTGGGTCTAGTGCACTAGTTGGTTCATCATACGCCAGCACTCGTGGATTCATCGCCATTGCTCGAGCGATAGCTACCCGTTGTTTTTGTCCTCCAGACAGTTGATAAGGATATTGCTCTAGTAAGGTTGCTAAACCTAATTGTTCTGCTAATTGTTGCGCTTTTTGAGTATAAATAGCTTTGTCTTCTTTTAATACTAATTTAGGAGCTAACGTGATATTCTCAAACACACTAAGATGTGGAAATAATTGAAAATCTTGGAAAACCACCCCAACAACTTGTTCTTGTTCTTTCAAATTCATTGGATTAAATTTTTTGCCATCCAATAAAAAATCACCACTATCAATACTTTCCAAACCAGCAAGTGTTCGTAACAATGTCGTTTTCCCACCACCAGAAGGACCGACAATTGCTAGGATACTGCCTTCTGAAATCGATAAATTCAACCCATCGATGATTGTTCTGGAACCAAATGATTTTTTGATATTTTTTAGTTCTAACATCCTTTTTCCCTCCTATCGATAGTAATCTAATCGTTTTTCAACTTGCTTCAAGACAACGGTAAAGAAGCCTGTTAATGCTAAATAAATAATACCTACACCAATTAGCGGTAACAATGTTGCTTCACGTTCCATAGCGATTTTTCCAATTCGCATCACATCAGATAATCCTAAGATATAAATCAATGACGTATCTTTGACTAAGCTAATCACTTCATTTCCAACAGAAGGTAGCGTAATTTTACCAACTTGTGGAATAATAATTTTCGAAATTGTTTGCCATGGAGTTAAGCGTAAAACTTGTGCAGCTTCATATTGCCCTTTAGGAATTGATTGAATCCCTCCACGAAAGATTTCCGCGAAATAGGCAGCATAATTTAAAATAAAAGCAAAAACTGCTGCTTCAAAACGATCTAATACAATTCCTACCGTTGCCAGCCCATAAAAAGCAAAAATTAGTTGTAGTAAAAGCGGCGTACCACGCATTAACCAAACGTAAGTCTGTACGATAGATTTAAAAAATTTAGACTTACTAGATAAAACAAATGCCAATAAAATCCCTAATGGAATAGAACCAATGAGTGTAAATAGAAATAATTGAATTGTTACACCCGTCCCTTTAAATAATTGCGGAAAAACTGAAATAAGAATATCCATTTTATTACCTCCTTGTATTGTTGCCTGTTATTAGCAAAAGAAAAAACCACGCAAGCTGCCCTTGGTTCACCCAAGAGGACGCAGTTTACGTGGTTCCACCTCATTTCATCTTCTCTTCACAGAAAAAGACCTTCTATGGTTGTTGATAAAATAAAAAAAGCCCTCTAGCCGCATTGGCTAAAGGACGTAAATTACGTGGTTCCACCTTTTTTCATCTATTCCTCACAGAATAAATCTCATGAAGTTATCTATCAATAACCATCGCTGTAACGGGCTTCCCGGGTTTTCCTACTAGTCTTCAAAAAACCGACTCCAAGATGTGTTTCACAATGAAGTTATTATCTCTTTTCACCAGCCAGAGACTCTCTTTTAATAAGCGACAATGTTACTCTTCTTTTCGATGTCTTTTCTTAAGTTGTTTCCTACTTTACATTCTTCTATGAAAGTTGTCAATCGTTTTACACGAAAAATATTCAGAAAATTCTATTTACTAAAAAGAAAATCCCTGCCCTTTCGTTTTTTGAAAGCACAAGGAACATTCTCCTAATATTTTGTTGCTAATTTGACAATTTCTACTAATGTCTGACTCGCTTTTTCCATCGCTTCTAACGTAATAAATTCATATTGTCCATGGAAATTTTCACCACCAGTAAAAATATTCGGTGTTGGTAGACCCATCATGGAAATTTTCGAGCCATCCGTGCCTCCACGAAACGGTTGTACATTCGGCGTAATGCCAATCGTTTGCATTGCTTCTTTAGCTAACTCGATGGCTAACGGGTGCTTATCAATCACTTGACGCATGTTGTAGTATTGGTCTTCTAATTGATACGTAATACGCTGTTTATCAAAGCGTTGGTTAATTGTCTCAATAATTCCGATAATCGTCTGCTTGCGTTGTGCAAATTTTGCTTCGTCATGGTCACGAATAATATAATTTAACGAAGCATGATCAATCGTTCCCGAAAATTTAGTTAAAAGATAAAAACCATCATAGTCGCGTGTTTTTTCAGGAACTTCCTCACTTGGCAATTGATTGTCGATTTCTTTTCCAAGTTGAATTGCATTTACCATTTGTTGATAAGCTGTTCCGGGATGCACGCTAGTTCCTTCAATTTCGATATCCAGTTTTGCGGCATTAAACGTTTCATATTCAAAATTTCCGACACGACCACTGTCCACAGTATAGGCATAGCGTACAGGAAATTTCTCTACTGGAAAACGATCAGCACCTCGACCAATTTCTTCATCGGGGCCAAATGCTACCCAAACATCTCCTCGTTCCAACTCTGGTTGGGCAATTAATTGGCGCAACATCTCTAAAATTTCGGCAACTCCTGCCTTATCGTCTGCTCCTAAAAGGGTTAACCCATTGGTGGTAATTAATGTTTCACCTACATAATCTTTTAGGTTGGGAAAATCCGAAACTTGCATCACAATGTCATGTTCAGCATTTAAGCAAACATCTTGTCCATCATAGTTTTCAATGACTTGTGGTTGATTATTTTCTGCATTAAAGTCTGCAGTATCCACATGTGCAATAAAACCTAAAGCCATTTTCTCCGGGTTTCCTGCTAATTTCCCTAAAACAAAACTATTTTCTTCGTCATATTCGACATTTTCTAATCCCAATTCACGTAAACGTTGCTCTAAAATTTTGGCTAGTTCCACTTGACCAGGAGTGGTTGGTATAGTTGCCGATTTTTCATCTGAACGTGTATTGATACGCACAAATTCTAAAAAATCATTTAATAATTGACTCACGTCTCTCATCCCTTTTTTTATTCTTCTACATAAGCTTCACGTAAATAGAAATAGTCTCCATATGAATGGTATACAATATCTTTTACTTTTGGATTCACTAAATAATTAGCCGCACTTTGATAAATTGGTACTTGTGCAGCATCATCTTCTAAAAGAATTTTTTCTGCCGCTTTGTAGTCTTCAAATGTTTTATTTTCATCATTTGCATCTACGGTAATGGCTTTTTCAACTAGCTCAGTATATTCACTATTGTCATATTCCCCATAGTTATAAGAAGAACCTGTGCGATACAAGTTGAAATAAGAATTCATATCGCTACTTCCAGCGATCCAACCAGAAATTGATAATTCATATTTTTTATCCGCACGCGCTTGGTTAACATTATTGGCTGGTTGTGGTGTAATTTCAATTTTCAAACCAGGTAAGTTGGTTTCTAGTTGGTTTTGCACATACTCTGAAACTTTTTTGCCGTTATCAGAATCATCGACCAGCAAGGTTAACTCAATTGAATCACCTAGCTCAGCAGTTGCTTGCTCCCATTCTTTTTTGGCTGCGTCTAAATCGAAGACGTTATAATCGCCACTATACGCACGGAAGTCCTCACCCGTTTCAGAGTTCGCATATAATTGTGCTGGAATTAACCCGTTCAAGGCAGTTGAACCATCACTTAAAACATTATTAACTAGACTCTCTTTATCAATCGCTAATGCTACTGCTTTACGGAAATGCACATTCCCCAATGCTTCAGTTGCTTTTTTATTAAAGTCTAAGAAACGATTAGCTACTTCTAGTTGTGAAACTAGCGCTTCATCATCTTTAAATTGTTGTACATATTGTCCTGTAATTTTTGTGAAATCTAATTCACCAGATTGGAACAAGTTAATTCCGGTATTATCTTCTTTAATAGTTGAACCTTCAACAGTCTCTAATTTCACTTTGTCTGCATCGTAATATTCTGGATTTGGTTTTAACGTCCATGTGTCAGAAGCAGGTGTCCAATCTTCTAAAATAAATGGACCAGAATAAAGCAAGTTCTCACTAGTTGTTGCATAGTCTGATCCTTCTTCAGTCACGTAGTCTTCATTTTGTGGTGCTAACCAACCAATCGAAACCACTGATAAGAAAGAAGGTTGTGGATTAATTAACGTTACTTCAAATGTTTTTTCATCTAACGCTTTTAATCCAATTGTATCCACATCAGCTTTTCCTTCACGAATGTCTAAACTATTAACCACGTTATCCAACCAATAAGCGTTTGGTCCCATTGTTTCTGGATTCACCAAACGTTTCCACGAGAATAAGAAATCATTTGCCGTAATAGGTGTCCCATCACTCCACTTAATATCTTCACGTAAATGGAAAGTATACACTTTGCCATCTTCGCTAATATCCACAGATTCAGCTAATCCAGGAACCGTTTGACTCTCTTCATCTAAACGATACAATCCTTCAAAAAGATGCTGTACGACTGTAAAGGTGACTTTATCGGTAGTTTGTGTGGTATCCAACGTTGATAATTGAGCCGGTAAACTTACCGCAATTTTTTGCTCGACACCACCTGCGGATCCACCTGAACTATCTGTCCCATCTGTTGCTTGTTTGCCTGTACTACATCCTGCTAAAACAATCGCAATTGCCCCTAAAGCAATTGTTGATTTCAACCATTTCTTCATTTCTTTCTCCTCCTTTTATAAATAAAAAAAGTCCTTTTACTAGTTTCAGAACCAGTAAAAGGACGAATTAATCGCGGTACCACCTTTATTCAGAAGCTCACACTTCCCTTACTCCAACATCACATCATGAGATTGGTGTTCATGGTTAACGGATGAACGTTCCCGAAACTGCTTACCTATCAACAGCTTTTCTCAGAGCTCATTTTTCAATTTGTTAAATTGGTTCTTTTCACCAGACAGAACCTCTCTGAAAATTTGCGAAATCTACTTTTCTCTTCAATGAATTTTATTATTAAATTTTAATAAAGTTTAGCTTAACTACTTCTCATTGTCAATGCTTTCGTTTGTGAAAAAAATAAAAGCATAAGAATAATTGGCGTATAATCAAAGTTGCTATACAATGCTACTAAGGACACACGAATGATGTGTAAGATTTTTTTATAGACAAGGTGGTTTTTTTCGTGACAATACTAGAGCTACAACAAATTTACCCTACGGCACAATTGCACACCTTTCCTACAGATGATGAAAATTTTTTATCGCTGTATTTAGAAGGACAATTTTTATGGATTCCACAACAAACTTTGACAATAACTGAAAAAAAAGTGTTGAAAATGTTAGCCGATACCATTGATACGACGCTACCAACTCATCATCCTTGGTATGCGACTCTTTTTCAAAGTGAAAGTGCCCCCTTAACAACGGGCGATTTCCGAGTGATTCAAGTTGAATTTACCAATCCTGAACAAGTCGATACCTATTCTTGGGATGAAGAAATCAAACGGATTTTTCCTCATCTAGTGGATCACTTCTTTATCAACGGAACCAAAAGTTTTTTAGTGGAAATTTATAGCGAAGATGCTTTACCTACAGAAGAATTAGAAGGTATCTTTTTAGCTTTAGACGGTGATTTTAATACCTATACGCGCGTATTTGTAGGGGCTTTTTACCCTGTGACCAGTGATTTTACAACGTTACTACAAGAAGAACAGCAACTTTTTCTTTCAATGACTAAACAAAATTTACCAACGAAATGTTGTGATCTTAAAAATACAGCGATTCATTATTTTGCCACTCATTTGATTAAAGAAAGTATGATGATGCGCCAATTAGCCAAACTTTGGTTTGAAGATGATGTCCATGATGTCATCTTAGCATTATGGAAAAATCAAGGAAATGTTAGTTCGGCAGCGAAAGATTTATTTATGCATCGCAATACCCTGCAATATAAAATTGATAAATTCCAAAAACAAACATTAACTAACCTCAAAGAAATGGATTCCCTCTTCTTATGCTATCTTTTACTCACGACTTTTGCTAAAAATTAACTCCTTTTACAATGTGCACAAAAAATCAAAAGTTTTTTTGTGCACGTTTACATTGTTAAAGTAAACCGTTTTCATTATAGTAAGTATATAAATTAAAGCGAAAGAAGGAATTCATTCATGGTAGAAATGGCCCTAACACACGTATATAAAAAATATGACAATGCAGATAAATATTCTGTTACAGACTTTAACTTAGATATTAAAGATCGCGAGTTCATCGTTTTCGTTGGACCTTCTGGTTGCGGTAAATCAACAACTTTACGTATGATTGCTGGTTTAGAAGATATTTCAGAAGGTGAATTATCAATCGGCGGTAAAGTAATGAATGATGTTGCTCCAAAAGACCGCGACATCGCGATGGTTTTCCAAAACTATGCCCTATATCCACATATGACAGTTTATGATAACATGGCATTTGGTTTGAAATTACGTAAATATGATAAAGCAGACATTAAATCACGTGTTGAAAATGCTGCTGAAATTTTAGGTTTAACAGAATATTTAGACCGTAAACCGGCAGCTTTATCAGGTGGACAACGCCAACGTGTTGCCCTAGGTCGTGCAATCGTTCGTGATGCAAAAGTATTCTTGATGGATGAACCTTTATCTAACTTGGATGCCAAATTACGTGTAGCGATGCGTGCTGAAATTGCAAAATTACACCAACGTTTAGAAACAACAACAATCTACGTTACTCATGACCAAACAGAAGCGATGACTATGGCTGACCGTATTGTTATTATGAAAGATGGTTTCATTCAACAAATCGGTTCACCAAAAGAAGTGTATAATACACCGAAAAATATCTTTGTTGCTGGATTTATCGGTTCACCAGCGATGAACTTCTTCAATGTAACACTAAATAATGGTGTGATTTCAGATGGTCATGGATTAAAATTACGTATTCCAGAAGGACGTAACAAAGTATTAGTAGACAAAGGTTATGAAGGTAAACAATTAGTCTTTGGTATTCGTCCAGAAGACATTAACAGTGAACAAGTAGCGATTGATGCTTCTCCAGAATCAACAGTTCGTTCTGAAGTTGTCGTATCAGAATTACTTGGTGCTGAAACAATGTTATATACAAGAATTGGTGACACAGAGTTTATCTCTAAAGTCGATGCGCGCGACTTCCACCGCCCAGGCGAAACAATTGATTTAGCCTTCAACTTAAACAAAGCGCACTTCTTCGATAAAGATAGCGAAGATGTTATCAAATAGTAGTTTCTTGTGATTATTATGGATTTGCCCCCATAATAATCATAGATAACTTATATAGTGTTTTCCTTATTTGTATCCCCCAGAAAAAGCATTGGTGAAAGCCAGTGCTTTTTCATTTTCAGTCTTTAGTCCCTGTTCTAAATTTTTCATCATGATACAATATAAGAAAATAAAGTAGGTGAGAACATGAAACTTTTAGGAAATATTATTTGGTTCATCTTTGGTGGATTCGTAGGCGGACTAGGTTGGGTCTTAGCAGGCTTATTATGGTGTATCACTATTATTGGGATTCCAATTGGGATACAATGTTTTAAACTAGCTGGTCTAAGCTTTTGGCCATTTGGCAAAGATGTCGTTTACAGTAGCAGCAGTGTCTCACTGATTGTAAATATCATTTGGTTAATTGTAAGTGGTTTGCCATTAGCTCTAACACATATTGTTAGTGGGTTAATTTTATACGTAACAATTATCGGTATTCCTTTTGGTAAACAATCATTCAAGTTGGCGAAACTAGCATTAATGCCATTTGGTGCAAGAGTTATTGACGAAGGTAGCTGGCGATATTAATCTTCGTAAACACATTTGTCTAACTATCCTCTCGCATTATTGAAGAAACGAATCATTTTAACAACGTAAACTGTCATATAAAAACGCTAGGTCTTTGATTGCTCAAGGCCTAGCGTTTTGTTATTTTGTAATTGTTGCTCCATTGGTACGAATCACTTCTTGATACCAGTAATAACTGTCTTTTTTATAACGATCTAACGAACCGCCTTCTTCATCTCTATCAACATACACAAAGCCATAACGTTTTTGATAACCGTTTAACCAGCTTAATAAATCGGTAAATGACCACGTGCAATAAGCCCACACTTCGCAGCCTTCTTCAACTGCTTGCATTAATTCATACACATGTGCATTTAAATAAGCAATTCGGTAGTCATCGTGAATTTCATTTTCGCTTGTTTTCTCATCAAAGGCTCCTAAGCCATTCTCAGAAATAACAATTGGTAAGTCATAACGGCTAGTAATTTCTTTACAAGCATAACGCAACCCTGAAGGATCAATCGTCCAATCCCAATCAGTTGTTTCCAAGTGAGGATTTGGTGGATTTTTATATACTCCCGGTTCACCGGTTATTTGACCAGAACCTTTTTTCCCAGTGGTGTTCATTTCGCCTGATTGTGTCACACCATCAATTGGATTGTATTCGACCACGGATGTTTGATAGTAATTGACACCCATAAAATCAATCAAACTCGCCGCTTTTTTCAACACTGAGGTATCTTCTTGGCTAACTGTTGGTGCGACTCCTTTTTTATCTAAATAAGCATAACCATTGCGTGGGTAACGTCCATAGGCATAGACATCCATCCACCAATAATTTTTTAGATTATCGTAATCTACTTTCGCCATTGCATTGACTGGTTGACAATCCACCGCATAACTTGGGCTATACGCGAAACTTGCACCAATTTTACCATCAGGAATAATTTCTTTGAAGGCGATTACCGTTTTGGCATGTGCTAAAAAGACATGATGATTCACTTGGTAATATAATTTTTCCTCGTTATGTTTACCTGGTGGGTGCATGCCATTCATCCAGCCAAAATTCGTAAAGATATTCTGTTCATTCACGGTAATCCAATAATTAACTTTACCTTTAAATGCATGGAAAAGATACGTTGCATAATTAACAAAATCATCAATCACTTGTGGGCTTTCCCAACCACCATATTCATTTTCTAATGCTTGTGGCAAATCCCAGTGGTATAGTGTAACCATTGGCTCTACATTATTTTTCAAACATTCATCAATTAACTCTTCATAAAATCGCAAACTAGCTTGATTGACTTCACCTTTACCATTAGGAAAAATGCGTGACCATGCAATTGAGAAGCGATAGGTTTTTAAGCCCATTTCAGCCATTAAAGCGACATCTTCTTTGAAGCGATGATAATGGTCAACAGCTAATTCACCAGTTGTTTCTTTATATGTTTTTCCAGGAATTTTAACGAACTCATCCCAATTTGATAAGCCTTTTCCATCTTCATTATAAGCGCCTTCAATTTGATAAGCAGCAGAAGCACTTCCCCATAAAAAGTTTTTTGGCATTGTTTTTTCCATAATTTCCCTCCTTAGTTAAACTCTCTTTATTTTCACTTACGAACCGGAAAAAGTCTAGTTACTATCTTTGATTTCTCATGACTTCCTAATTTCAAAAAAACGGATTCTATCTTTTAAAAAAAGCGTCACATTGCGTGAACAATGGGACGCTTTAACTTTATTTTTTCTCCATGGCAGCTTTCAGTGCAGCAGCTAATGGACTTTCTTGTGGTTCTTCTTGAGAATATTTTTTCATCAAACGTCGTTCTTCATGCTTCGTCATTTTTTTCTTTTGTTCTTTTTTTGTTGGAATTTTTTCAGTCGTGCCATCAAATTTGCAGCGGAAGTAGGCTCCATTTTTTCCTTCAATAATCTCCATTTTTTTATGACATTGTGGACAACGATGGTTTGATAATTTTGGATCTTTACGACGACGATAATTACAGTCATTACTTGAACATACATAAATTTTACCATCACGCGTATTTTTTTCTCGTAACAATTCCCCGCATTCAGGACATTTCTTTTGTGTTAGAGAGAAATCTTGGTATTTTTGTTCGCTATGCTTAACTTCTTTGACTAATTGTTTCGTATCGTTTTCTATTTGTTGTAAGAAAGCACCACTTGAAAATTGTCCTTTTGCAATTGCTTCTAGCTGTTTTTCCCATTTCTCTGTTAATTCTGGTGTAACAAGTGATGGATTAACGAGCTCTAACAATTGTTTACCTTTAGGAGAAACTTGCAGACCACTTGGTGTCCGTTCCATTAATTCTGATTTAATTAATTTTTCAATGATTTCTGCACGCGTTGCCGGCGTTCCCAAACTAAATTTCTCCATTTTTCCAAGCAAGGTTCCTTCATTTAAAGGTTTTGGTGGCGAGGTTAATTCTTTTTTTATAGCAAAATTTGGTGCAACGCTCATACCTTCTTGCCAGTTAATCGTGGAGGTTTTATTTTCTTCAGTTGTTTTCCAACCAGCTTCAACAATCTTATTTTGGGTAAAAATAAATTGTTCCGTATCAAATGCCACGGTGGCTTTTTGTTGGATTTTTTTGTGCGGTAATGCAAATAACATTAAGAAACGAGTAACAATCATATTATAAATTCGTTGTTCATCGCTGGTTAATTTTGCATAGTTTGGTTTTTGTTCTGTCGGTAATAACGCATGGTGATCCGATACTTTCGCATCATTGAATACCGCTTTTTGCTGGACGACTGCACCACTTTTTAAATACGTTTTAACTTCTGGCGCAAAGTCTGAAACAGCTTGAAGGCGTTCTTTCATTGTCGCTTTCATGTCTGTTGTTAAATATTTACTATCTGTTCGTGGATAGGTCACAATTTTATGCGTTTCATACAAGCTTTGTACTAAAGATAGTGTCTTTTTAGCTGAAAAACCGTAACGCTGGTTTGCCTCACGCTGAATTTCAGTCAAATCGTAAGGTAAGGGCGCCGACTCTGTTTTGGTTTTTTCCACAACTTGCATCACACGACCATTTTTTTGGCTCATTTTATTTACCAGTTGTTGGGCTTGTTCGTGCTCTCTCAAAGCATAAGGATTTTTTTGTACCAAACGAGCTTGTTCCTCACCTACAGCCAATTCAATGACATAAT
Organism: Enterococcus sp. DIV2402; assembly: GCF_017426705.2. Taxonomy (NCBI): domain Bacteria; kingdom Bacillati; phylum Bacillota; class Bacilli; order Lactobacillales; family Enterococcaceae; genus Enterococcus; species Candidatus Enterococcus lowellii. The sequence continues at coordinate 3,204,972 of NZ_CP147251.1, forward strand.
ATGTTTGCGGTCGAAATTTTTCAATTTGTTGTTCTTGTTGACGCACTAAAGCAAGCGTTGGCGTCTGTACTCGTCCAGCACTTAAATTGTCTTGATATTTTACTGTTAGTGCACGGGTAACATTTAAACCAACTAACCAGTCAGCTTTTGCGCGCGCAATGGCTGATTGATATAAGGTGTCGTATTGTTGTGCAGGTTTCAATTGTGCGAAACCTGTTTTAATGGCCTTGTCTGTTTGCGAAGAAATCCAAAGACGCTTAACAGGTTTATCAAACCTCACCCATTCCAAAATCCAACGTGCGACAAGTTCTCCTTCACGTCCAGCATCTGTTGCGATGACTGCTTCTGAAACATCTTTTCGTTGTGCTAATTGTTTAATTGCCTTTAATTGATGACCTGTTTTTGGTAAAGGCTTAATTCCTATATTTTTTGGAATCATTGGTAAAGTTTCCATTTGCCAACTTTGCCATTCTTTATTGATATCCTCAGGCATTTTTAGGCCTAACAAATGACCTAAAGCCCAAGTGACAATCACTTTAGGACCTTCATAGTAGTTCTTATGCTTTTGATTCGCTCCTAAAACCTTACTTAGATCTTTGGCAACGCTTGGCTTTTCCGCTAGAATTAGTTGCTTCATAAAATTCCCTTTCACTTTCAATTGTTAATGGTTGATAATCTTTTAGAAGAGCTAATCCTTTATATTGTTGCAAGTCTTCATCACATTCTTCGCACCAGCGTTCGTCACCATCATTCCAAAAAGCACTCAAGTAATTTGGTTTGGCGTGAATATAGCTATATTCTGCGTAAACTGCTTGCCACTTTTTGCGATAAAATAATTGTGCTTCTTCTAATGCTGAAAAAGTCATTTCTTCTTGGATATCTGCTTGCCACTCTTCAAAAAACCACCAGGGTTCATTATCACCATACATGGTTATTACTTGATACATGGACTCCGCCCCTTACCTTCATTTATTACCGTAATATTAGTCAGTTTAACTAGAAGTTTCAAGCACCACGCTTGTGAAAGCCAATGCTTGTAAGGTTCGAAATCTATCATTTTGAATCATTCTATTCATGACAACTAGTATATCATAGTTTAAAAGACTATGAACTTGGGATTATTCTAGCTCCTTGTAAAAATACATGTACAATAATCACTATTATTTATTTCACATGAATAAAATTTATTGATAAATAGCCTTTTATACTGATTATTATATCCATAAAAAATAATAAAAAAACACAGTAATCATAACCTAGGTAAATCCACGATATTTTTTAGATAATCCTTAGGTAATTTGTTTAAAAGTCTGCTTTATCAATCTATTTAGCAAGAGAATCCCCATGGTAAAATTATTTTCTAAGCTTCCGTTAAAACTGTCACTATTTTCTGTATTTTCTGATAAAAAAGTACCAGTTATTGACTAATCATACCGCCTAATACACCTATATTAATTGTGATTTTCCCACTTGTTTGTATGAACCATGCTTGTATATAAATACAAACGCCACAGAAAGTGTAGATCCTCCAGAAGTTAGCGCCAAAAACTAACTTCTGGAGGTCGGTACAAATCTCTGTGGTGTTTGTATTAGTTCAAAACTTGTTCTTGTACGTATTCACGATATAACGCATGATTTTGCAATAATTCTTGATGCGTACCTTGCCCTGTCACTCGACCATTTTCAATGAAATAAATTTGATTGGCACCTACAATTGTTGATAAACGATGCGCAATTACTAAAGTAGTCCGTCCATTCATTAATTTATCCAATGCTCGTTGCACTTTTTCTTCAGATTGTGAATCGAGACTGGCTGTTGCTTCATCCAACATTAAAATTTTAGGATCACGTAAAAATGCGCGTGCAATTGCAATTCGTTGTTTTTGGCCTCCCGATAATTTCACGCCACGTTCGCCAATTTCCGTTTCTAACGCTTCAGGAAAATCTCGTACGAAGTGATCTGCATAAGCTAGTTCTAAGCCGTGCCATAGCTCGTCATCTGTTAATTCTTTTTCTAAACCATAAACTAAGTTTTCTCGAATCGATCCTGCAAACACTGCACTGTCTTGTGAGACATAGCCAATTTGACTACGCCAATCAGCTATTTTAATCTCCTCTAAATTTTGAGTTCCAATAGAAATTTTTCCAGATATAGGTTGATAAAAACGTTCTAAGATAGAAAATACCGTTGATTTGCCCCCACCACTTGGTCCGGCAAAAGCAATGACCGTATTGGGATCGGCTCTAAATGAAACATTTTCTAAAACTAGACGATTTTCTTCATACGCAAAGGTTATATTTTCTGCAATAATGGTTTGTCCTTCGACATCAAAGGCTTTTCCTTCATCTGTTTTTTCAATTGTCGTTTGAAAAATACTATCGATTCGTTCAGTTGCTCCCATCGCCTTTTGAACTTGTGAAAAGAAAGTAGCAAAAGTGGCAATTGGCGCAATAATATTAAATAGATATAATAAGAAAGCAACCAATGATCCACTTGTTAAGGTGCCGGCTTGAACACGAATAGCTCCATAACCTAAAATGCCGACAAACATTCCTAACATAGCTGTCATCATAATCGGTTGTAAAATTGCTTCGACACGAGCATCTTTAATGCTAATTTTAAAAATATCTTGAATCAACGAGTTACCCCGTTTTTCTTCGACTTGTTCACCATTGCTAGCTTTAATTAAACGTATTTCTCCAACTTTTTCAGTTACTTCACCACTAAACTTAGCAGTTGCTGCTTGTAATTGGCGTCCTAGTTTCATCATAATTCGTCCAATTGGCAACAAAATTAACGCAACAATTGGGATGATTAAAAACATAATCGATGCCATTTTCCAATCCATGATAAACAAAATAATCAAGGAACCAACTAATTGAATGGCACCCGTAATAAAATTAGGAAACTGTGATGCCACTAAATCTTTGACGACTCCAGTATCATTGACTAGCCGTGAAGCTGTTTCACCTGATTTATTTTGATCATAATAATCTACTGGTAAATAGAGTAATTGACGCCATAGTTTTTCCCGTAAAGATTTAACTACTGTTTCTCCAACATATCGCAATAAATACCCGCCAATTGCCCCAAAGACTAATTGGGAAACAAAAGCTAAGATTAAAACAACCAATAATTTACTATCGATTTGGGCTAACTGACTTGTGTCAATTAATCCTTTCGTTAACTGTGGTACAAGTAAACTTGCACCACTCGTTAAAATGCTTAAAAATAACCCAAAAGCAAACACAAATTTTTTAGGATTCACACTATTAATCAAACGCATAAAATCTTTTAATTTGTAAGTTGTTGTGGTATTTTCTCTTTCCATTATACTCTCCTTACTATTAGAAATCTGTCCAATCGCTTTCTGAAGGTCGTTCTTGTTTTGGTGGATAAGGACGTTCAAATGGGCGACCACTGAACTCACGATGCATTCCTCGTTGGTTGCGCATCATTTGCTCAAATTGTCCCTTCCACATCCGATTATCCATTCCAGCTTGGCGCAACTGACGCTTAAATTCACGATGCATCCGATGTTGTTCTTGATGAGACAATGATTGCCAATCGATTCCCATCATTTTTTCTCGTAAATGCTGAAATTCAGCTAGTCTTTCCATTGGATCATTTGCTCTAGTTTGATAAGCCTCAAATTCTTCTGGCCAACCATCCACAATTTTATCTAAATAGTGACTAAACTGTTGTTGTTCTTCTTCTGTTAATCCAGCAAAAAATTGTGCACTTAAATCTTCTCGTACGTCTGATGTCTGAATAATGCGTTGACGGCCCACTTCTGTCAGATAAACACGTTTAATTCGTTTGTCATGTTCGTCTTCTACCCGCGTAACTGCTTCAGCTTTCTCTAATTTTTTAATTAATTCCGCTAATGAACTGGGACGTATATCCAAAAGTTCCGCTAAGTTTCCTTGGGTCATACCATCTTCTTTTCCTAAAAGGTTGATTACTTGCTGTTGTCCATCAAACCGTTGATTTTTTTGCAAAAATAATGTACGTGCAACACCGCTAACTGCTTCAATTTGTTTGAGCAATTGCATTGTAAAGTGACTCATATTCTTCACTCCTTCAAATTATTTAGGTACCTAACGTTTTATACACCTTTAGTATAGTTCGGTACCTAACTATTGTCAATGATTTTATTTTAAATAGAAAAAAAGTATTTGAGATGGTTGTCTCAAATACTTTTTGTTTATACGTATTGCAATACTTTTTCAGCTTTATAAGCGTGATCAATTAAACCGCCACCTAAGCATTCCATGCCATCATAGAACACGACTGCTTGTCCTGGAGTAATTGCACGAACAGGTTCATCAAAGATAACTTCTGCACGATCGTCTTCTAACAAACGAACCGTAACACCTGTATCTTGTTGACGGTAACGGAATTTCGCTGTACAACGAAATTCTTTTGGTTTTTCTTCATTGGTTGTAAAGTGAATTTCACTGGCTTCCAAACGATCTGCATACAATGCGTCATGATGGAATCCTTGTCCAACATACAAAGTATTGGTTTCTAATTCTTTACCAACAACAAACCAAGGTTCTGAAGACTTACCACCACCACCAATACCTAACCCTTGGCGTTGACCGATTGTATAGTACATCAACCCATCATGTTGTCCTTTAATTTCGCCATCTAATGTTACCATATTCCCTTTTTGAGCAGGTAAATAATTACTTAGAAATTGTTTAAAGTTCTTTTCTCCAATAAAACAAACACCTGTTGAATCTTTTTTCTTAGCCGTGGCTAACCCAGCTCGTTCAGCAATTGCACGAACTTCTGCTTTTTCCATATGACCTAGTGGAAACATCGTTTTTGCTAGTTGTTCTTGTGAGAGTTGACTTAAAAAATACGTTTGATCTTTATTATTATCGACACCACGAAGCATATGAGAAACGCCATTTTCATCGCGTTCTACTTGTGCATAATGTCCAGTCGCTACATAATCTGCACCTAAATCCATTGCGTAGTCTAAAAAGGCTTTGAATTTGATTTCTTTGTTACACATAACATCGGGATTTGGTGTGCGCCCTGCACGATATTCCGCTAAGAAGTATTCAAAAACACGGTCCCAATATTCTTTCTCAAAGTTCACAGAATAATAAGGAATCCCAATTTGTGCTGCGACTTTCGCAACATCTTTATAATCTTCTGTTGCTGTACATACACCATTTTCGTCGGTATCGTCCCAATTTTTCATAAAGATACCTATTACATCATACCTTTGTTCTTTCAACAAAAGTGCTGTTACTGACGAGTCCACCCCGCCACTCATTCCAACGACAACACGGATTTTGCTATTGTCTGTCATGAATTTCACCATCATTTCAATATAGATTCTGAAACATCCACGATTTGAAGGTCGCTACTTTTTCAGTAGTTGCTATTATACAGTAGTTTAAAAAGAATTTCACGTTTGTTGATTATTTTCATTTCCTATTTATTTTCTCTTAATTGTTTATTCCTCAAAAAGAAATACCCATCTGTTAAACAGACGGATATCCCTAATCAAGATGTTAATTAAATGCTTGTCTAAATGGTTTTTCATGAATTTCTCGGTAAATACTTGCTTTTCCAATAGAATTGAATAATCCCATTTTTTGTTTAACCACTTCTTTGGCAGCATCAATACATTCTGGATAAATAGCATTGGGATCCCATAACTCGGTGCTAGCCAAAATTTCACGACATTTTTTATAAAAGGCATATTTGTAATCAGATGAAATATTTATTTTTTGAATGCCAATTTCTACAGCTCGTGCGATTTCTTCATCTGGATTGGCTGAACCACCATGTAATACTAAGGGAATATCTACTCGATCTTTGATTTGTTCCAATACATCCATTTTTAGTTCTGGTTTGACATCTTTTGGATAAATGCCATGGGCTGTTCCGATTGCTACAGCTAATGTATCAATCCCTGTTTTGGCAACAAATTCTTCCGCATCTTCGGGTTTCGTATAAATAACCTTCGATACCCCACCTTCAATTGTGGTTCCTGTATTGCCAATTGTTCCTAATTCACCTTCAACCGAAATTCCAATCGTTTTACATACATCCACGACTTCTTTTGTTACCGCAATATTTTCTTCAAACGGTAACAGAGAACCATCAATCATCACTGACGTAAAGCCGCAATGAATCGCACGCATGATACTCGCTAAACTATCTCCATGATCCATGTGAATCACAAAAGGTACACTGCTATTTTTCGCACGAGAAACAGCATATTGAAAGAACTCATCTTTGACAAAATCAAGTTCAGTTGGATGCACCGCAATAATAGCAGGTGAATCATTTTCCTCTGCAGCTTCAATAACTACGCGCAAGAAGTTACTATCTGCGACATTGAATGCTCCCACAGCAAATCGATTTTCTTTGGCAATTTCTAACATTTGGCTCATATTAATTAACATATTTACGTACTCTCCAATCTTTTTTTATCATGCTTTATTTTTGGAACCGGCTATCTCAATATACTTCTTAACAACATTTTTACCTGCTGCAATTGTTCCATGAATTAGCTCAGGATAGCCAATCGTTGGATCTTCAGCGAGACATTTCTGAATTTCTAACGATTGTGCCTTCATAAAATCAGAGCCCACATTAATTTTGTTGATTCCTAATGCAACGGATTGACGAATGTTTGCTTCCCCTGCACCCGATCCTCCATGTAAAACCAATGGCAAATTAGTTGCTGCTTTAATTTTTTCTACAATGTCAAATCGGAATTCTGGCACATACCCTTCAGGATAATCTCCATGTGTTGAGCCATAAGATAATGCCAAACAATCTACTCCTGTTTCTTGAATAAAATAGATTGCTTCGTCCGGATCTGTATACATTTCTGTATTGGTCCATTGATTTCCATCTACCACCCCTAAATCACCAACCTCAGCTTCAACACTGGCATTAAATTGTTGCGCAAACTTTACAATTTCTTTCGTAATACGGATATTTTCTTCCAATGGATACATGGAAGCATCCATCATGACACTTGAGAAGCCTTCATGTAAACATTGCTTAACAAATGCTATATCTTGTCCATGATCCAAATTAATCGCAACTTCCACTTTAGCATTGTTAGCCATACGAATAATTGGTTGTGTTAAATAGCGGTGATCCAAATGCATTTTTAGATGATCTTGCAATAAGTCAATAATAATTGGCGAATGCATTTCTTCGGCAGCCTCAATAACTGCCTTTGCTGTTTCTAAATTAAAACAGTTAATTGCTAATACCGCATATTTTTCTTTATTCGCCTTAGCTAACATTTCTCTCATAGAAACGTACATAATAACCTCCTAAGAAATTTTGATGGAAGAAAAGTCTACTTCTTCTTCCTCGACATCTTCTACCTCTTCAACTGGTTCTTTTTTGAGAACAAACAGCAGAATCCCCGTAATTGCCGAACCAATTAATAATGCAATCGTGAACTTCAATGGATCAGTCATCGCCGGAATGATGAAAACACCACCTGATGGCACAGGAGACCCCACTCCCCAACTCATACTCAGCCCACCACCAATCGCAGCACCGATTGTACATGAAGCAATTACTCGTAGTGGATCGACTGCTGCAATTGGAATCACACCTTCTGTAATCATTGCCAAGCCCATTGGAAACGCAATTTTAATATTGTTTTCTTCTCCTTGTGAGAATTTTGGTTTCTTGAATACCTTCGATAAAATCCAAGCAAATGTTACACCAAACGGCGGAACCATAGACGCTAGGATTTTGACTGCTTCCGGTTCTTGAATTCCTTCTAACAACATCCCATCTGCGAAGAGAGAAGCCACTTTATTAACAGGTCCTCCAAAGTCAAAGGCCGCCATACCACCCACAATTGAGCCAAACAAGAATTTTCCAGACCCTTGAAGATTGGTTAAAAATTCAGTTAAAGCATTTGTCGCCCACACAATCGGTACACCAATAACGAAATACATCGCTAAACCAACCACAATCGTCGATGTAACTGGTACAATCATCATCGGCATTAATCCTTGCGCCCATTTCGGTACTTTAAGATTTTTCACTAGAAATAAAACGAAGAAACCTACAATGTAACCACCCAACATTCCTCCCAAGAAACCTGCGCCAATAGAATTAGCAATTAGCCCCATAAATAACCCTGGACCAATTCCTGGTCTATCTGCAATCGAATAGGCAATCGCAGCAGAAATAACAGGTGCTAGTAAGCCCATTCCTAAGACACCTAGAGAAACAAGTGCATCTGATACAGAATAATTGGTAGAATAATCGCTAATTACTTGTCCACCAGTTAAATTCCCAATAGCAATCAATAAACCTGCTGTTACTACAACTGGCAACATATAAGAAATAGCTGTTAAAGCGTGTTTTTTTATTTCTAATTTACGCAACATAAGCCTGTCTCCTTTATAATTGTTCTTCTATTTTATTGATTAATCCTTTTGGTGCTTTAATAACTAAACTTGTCGGTACTTCTACTACTTTTTTTCCTTTAAATCGCTCTTTCCCACCTACTTTAATATCGGCAGCAATAATCACAATATCGGCAGCATCAATATCTGCTTGCTTCAATTCGTCTTCTGTTCCAATTGTGCCTTGCGTTTCAATATGAATTTCATGACCTAGCGCTTGAGCAGCTTTGATTAGTTTTTCTTTTGCAATATACGTATGCGCAATGCCTGATGTACAAGCAGCAATGCCAACAATTTTCATTTTAGTTCCTCCTCATTTTTTCCATTTAAGCATTCGACTATTCGGGTTCCTTAGACAATAACTCAATCATTTTTTCTTTGGTGGTTGTTTGATGTAAGTCTTCAATAAACGTTTCATCTGCTAGTAACATCGCTACTTTCTGCAACAGCTTAATGTGTAATGTATTCGCTTCTACATTTCTAACAGCAAATAAAATAATCACATTCACTGGTTCCTCATCTAATGACTCCCATTCAATGGGTTGCTGCGTTTTTCCAACAACAAGTGATGTTTTGGTCACGCAATCTGATTTGCCATGTGGAATCGCAATACCTTGTCCTAGTCCCGTCATCCCCTCCTTTTCGCGATTGAACACGTCTTCCAAAAAGCCTGCCACATCTGTAATTAACTTATTTTGATAAAGAAGTTGGGTTAACTCTTTAAGTGCCTCTTCTTTTGTAGTTGCCTGTAATTCTAAATTTACTAAGTCTTCTGTAATAACATTAGCTATGCTGAAATTTTCTGTTAAATGTTGATCCATTGCCCATTCCTCCTAAAATTTTCTTTGTTCTTTCCTCATCTTGTTTTGTAAAAACAGAGTTAACTAAAATCGTTGGTATCGTTGTAGGTGATGTAAAGTGAATAGTTGTGAGTATAAGATCAATATCTTCATATTGCTCTAAGTTCTTACTAAATTTTTTAGAAGATAATACATCTACAATTTCCAAATCGGGAAACGCTTTTCTAACCTTCACTTTCAATAGTTCTGATGTCCCTACACCACTACTACACATAATCAATATGCGTTTCTTTCGTTTCTGTATTTCTTTGTAGCGTACGAAATACAATACTAAAAAACCAATTTCATCATCACTAATTGTGGATAATTGAAATGTTTGCTCAGCTTTCCTGGATACTTGCGAGACAAATTGAAACATACTCTGATATTCTAAACGGATATCTTTTAGCAACTCATTTTTGATAACGATTTCATTTTTTAAGCGATATAATAAAGGAGCAATATGGCTAATCAAGTCTTCCTGATATTCATCGATATCGATTTCTGTACCAATCAGTTGCCTCATCTCTTCCATAAAAAAGGCAGTGAGTTCAATCGCTTCTTCCTCTTTAGCAATAACATTCGTATAGTAACTCTCTAAACGGGAAGAAAGTAAATATTGAAACAAGAAAAAGGATTCAATTTCAGCTAAAGCTGTCCCTAGATACCCTGACATTCGTTGAACAACTTCGACTGATACATCGTAGAGAGACTGGTATTTCACAATCAACTTTTTTTCACTATCATCTAAGGTATTATCTATTTTTTTAGAAATGGCCCCTTCTCGACTACGCTTCAATAAAATATAGAGATGTGAAAAAATATTGATATTATAAGGATAACTAATCGTCGTGTTCAACTTTTTTTCAATAAATTCTAGTAAGGAAGTAATATAATCAATATCGTAAGCATTTACATTTTTAGCATCTGCTAAAAATGTGTCATTGATTAAATTTTCTTGTCCGATTAAATAGTTAACTGTCTTGCGAATATTTTTTTCTCCACCAAGTATTGATAAACGTTGCTTCTTTTTTCGAATTTCTAATTGATAGGTTCTCAAAAATGACTGCATTTTTTTTAAATCTTGTATAATAACAGTCTCCGTAACAAAATAAGGTTCAAACAACTCACTAATGCTTACTGAATTTGGCGATTTAAAAAGTAGCGTCAACAGAATATTATTGCGTCGATTACGTGCTTCGTCCATTCGTTCTACATTTCCTTCGCGACTCTCTCTCAAATATTTCTCGTAGTCCAAACGAAAACCTCTTCCGACTTCAGAAATAATAATGTCTCCACTGGGAAACTCGTCATTGATTCTTTTGATGGTTCGATAAATTGTTTTAGTAGAGACATGAGCAAAACTGGCGAGTTCTTGTGCTGTTAGAGTCATGTCATTTTTTATCAATAGTTCTAACAAATGATTTTCTCTTTTGCTCAGCTGCATATCATCAACTCCTTGTACATACTATAGCGCATTTTTGTAAGCGCAATCTTTTTTGTATGTCCATTGATATGGACATTTTTCGCACTGTTTAACTAAACAGTTTGTGTCTTAAGTCAAATTGACAAGAAAATACCCGAACTATTAGAGATTGCTATGAGCGTCTAGCAGGTCTTTTACATAACCTACAAGAACTAACAATTCTCATTAAAAATAGTTCGGATATTCGTTGCCTTACATATCTTTTTGTTCTTACACTTTTTCAAATAGTCCACGGCTGATAAAACCGTCCATTAAGAAATAAAATTTTTCTTGTAATAAATCATTCGCTGAATCTTTAAAAATATTGACAGCTTTTAAGCCGTTAGCAGTTGTCACTGACATTTTGATTTTTTGGATGTCTTTATCAACTGTAATTTTTAATTTAAAGCCTTCTTTGCTTTGTGGTGTTGCTTCTAGCGGACGAATTAACTGAAAATTCCCGCCTTTTGTTTCAGTAAAGCCATTGTCGCGTAAGGTATAACGCTTAGCAGTTGGTGCTAAACGGTAACTCACCTCTGCGCCTAAGACTGTATCGATTTCTTGAAATGCCATTTTTTCACCTCATCTTGTTCATTTATTCTCATTATAAAGGGTTCTGAGAGGTTTGACTAGTCTCTTTTCAAACGTTGGACAGAAGCAATTAACACGGCCACAAAGTCTTCAATTTCTGCTTGCGTATTTCCATAACCGAAACTAATACGAATAGACTCGCGAATGGCTGGTGCATTTTTTCCATATATAGCTTCTAAAACGTGTGAAGGTTCAACATTTCCTGCAGTACACGCAGAACCTGTTGAAACGGCAAATCCTTTTAAATCTAAATGCATTAACAATAAATCACTTGGAACCCCTTGAAAACGCAAATTTAAAATATGCGTTAATTTATTGGTTTGATCTCCATTCAAATGAAAATCAACACCTGCATTCGTTAATTGGTCAATTACATACGTGGAAAATTCCGCATAGGTCTGTTGTTGTTTTTGTTGAACTTCTGGCGTCAAAGCGTTAATTGCTTGTGCCATTCCACAAATCGCCGCTAAGTTTTCAGTACCCGCACGACGTTTTTCTTCCTGTTCACCACCATGAAGGTACGGCTTTAACTGTACATCATCGCTTTTATAAAGAAACCCTATTCCTTTAGGTCCATTAATTTTATGGCCTGAAACGGTTAACAAATCAATATGCCATTCTTTGGGTTGCAATAGTATTTTTCCATAAGCTTGAACAGCATCTGTATGAAACCAAGCCGGATGTTCTGCTAACAATTCGCCAATTTCTTGAATAGGTAATAGGTTTCCAGTTTCATTATTCGCAACCATAATCGATACCAAAATTGTATCTGGACGCAACGCTGCTTCTAAATCAGTCAGGAGAATTTGTCCGCTTTTATCCACGGGCAGATACGTCACCTCAAATCCCAGTGTTTCCAAATATTCTGCTGTTCGTAAAATAGCTGGATGTTCGATGGCGGTAGTGATAATATGTTTTCCTTCTGTTTGGCGTCCCAGAGCTGTATTAATCAATACAGTATTGTCTCCTTCTGTTCCACCACTATTAAAAATAATTTCATGCGGGTTTACTGCTAAACTATCCGCAATTATTTGACGAGCATTTTCCAAATATTCATGCGCACGTCTGCCATATTGATGAATACTCGAGGGATTGCCGACAACTTCCAGCATTACTTCACTCATTTTTTCTACAACATCTGGTCGCACGGGTGTGGTTGCAGCATGATCTAAATATGTCATTTTGTCACCTTCTTTTTTAATAACATTATTATAACAAAATTATGAAAAATACCAATCAAAGAAGAAGAGGCACAGTTCTTCTTTGATTGGTTCCTTTTTTTATAAATAATTTTCGTCATCTAGTTTGAATAATGGACTCATTGGTGTGTTTTCGTGAATTCGTTTTACTGCTTCACCCATTAATTTCGAACAAGTCACATAAGTTAAATTTTCTGGATGACGTGATTCATCCGTCAAACAAGAATCAGTCACACAAATGTCTTCTATTGGTGCTCCATTTAAGGTGTCTTTAGCTGGTGGTGAAAGTAATGCATGTGATGCACATGCATAAATATCGCCAGAACCAGCTTCTTTCAATAGACGAGCTGCTTGTGCAAATGTTTTTCCAGAATTTAAAATATCATCAACCATGATACAGGTCTTACCAGCAACATCACCGATAACATACCCACCATTTTCTAACTCATCATCTTGGTCAACAATTGCTAGCGTTGTATTCAAATACTCAGCTAAGCTTCTTGAACGTTGCACACCACTATTTTTCGGAGAAACAACAACATAGTCATCACCATCAAATCCTTTATCCTTGTAATAATGCGCAAACAATGGACTTGTAAATAAATTATCTACCGGAATATCAAAGAACCCTTGAACTTGAACAGTATGCAAATCAAGTGTTAACAAACGTGTTGCTCCTGCTTCTACCAACATATTAGCAATTAATTTAGCAGTGATTGGCTCATGAGGTTTTGCTGTACGGTCTTGACGAGCATACGCATAATAAGGCAATACAATATTAATTGTTTTAGCACTTGCACGTTTCATAGCATCAATCATAATCATTAATTCCATATAGTAATCATTTACGGGTTGATTCGTTGATTGGATGATGTAAATATGTGCACCACGGACACTTTCTTCAATACTGATAGCAATTTCACCATCACTGAATTTTTTGATGTCACATTTTCCTAATTTACAACCAAATACTTCTGCAATTTTTTCTGCTAATGGAACATTTCCATTTAAACTAAAGATTTTCAACGATTCATCGTGATATTTTTCGACCATGTGATCCTCCAATAGAATTTTTTTTCATTTTAACACACTTTACCGATTTAGTTTAGCATGATTCTCTGCATGATATCAAGGAAGTGACACTGTACCGTTGACCCATTTTGCAGGAATAATTTTATTATAATTGCCCCAATTATCATGAACTTTCAAAAAACGTTCTCCCTCACTTGTTTCCATATATGCGTAGACGGTTACCCAATGGTTGCCATACGTGCTACCTAAAACTTTTAAAACCCCGACTACAACTGGTTTTCCTTGGTCAATTCGCTTCACTGCACGTTGCCAACCACCCGCCATTGTCATACGAGCACGTAGTTTTTTATCAGTATAATCAAAATACGCAGATAAGCCATGCGCTACTTGCCATGCTACTGTTGGCAAGCCATAGCGCTGAATAAATAACTGTAAAAATTTCACTAGTGCTTTTGATTGGCGACTATTTTTCTGACGAATATATGTTGGAATAACTTCTTCATCAAGATAATCTTGATAATACGCTAGTAAAACAGCGGCCGCATGGGTTCCACAAAGATAACCTTGAGGCGTTGTCCATTGGCGGTACGCTCTAAATCGTTCTTCGGGAATGCCGATCCATTCATCTTTTTTCATTCTTTGTCTCCTTCATTTGCGTGTTTGCTTCAACTGTATCATAATAAGGGAATGAAATGGAGTGAAAACAATGACAGATTTAAAAAAACAAGATTTTTACGAGTATGTCAATGGAGACTGGATCAAAACAGCGGTCATTCCAGCTGACAAACCAGCAACAGGTGGTTTCCAAGATTTAGTTGAGGGGATTGACCAACGTTTAATCAATGAACTTAATCAAATGAGTCAAAATGAATTAGCCATCCCTGAAAATCGCATGCAAGACGCTGTAAAATTTTATCAACTAGCACGTGATTATGATACCAGAAATCAATTAGCCGATGAGCCCATTGCTGACTTGTTGAAACGAATCGCTGCGTTATCTTCTTTTGAAGAATTAAATCATCAATTAAGTAATTGGATTAAAGAAGGCTTACCTTTACCGTTCTATTTTTTTGTCATGCCTGATATGAAAAATGCAACTGAGCATGCCTTGTACTTGAATCCAACTTCCTTAATTTTGCCAGATAAAACGTATTATGAAGACGGACATCCCAAAGCCGAAAAATTATTGCAAGTATTCTTTGAAATGTCTGTTAAATTATTGCAAAAATTTGGCAGAACGCTTCCCGAAGCAGAAACCATTGCTGAACAAGCATTAGCATTTGATAAAGCGATTGCGCCTCATGTATTAAGTGCAGAAGAAAGTGCCGATTACACCAAAGCTTACAATCCTAAAAAACTAACCGAAGTTGCTACCTACTCTGAACAGCTCGACTTTGTAAAAGTAATTGGCGAATTGGTGGCTGTTCCTCTTGAGCAAGTGATTGTGACAGAACCTGCTTATTTTGAAGCCTTGGATGAAATTATGAATGAGGAAAATCTACCACTATTAAAAAGTTGGATGTATATCCAAACAATCTTAGCTTATACTAGCTATTTAAGTGAAGATTTGCGCCAATTAGGTGGTACCTATCGTCGTTTCCTTTCAGGTATTGACGAAGCCATGTCGCAAGAAAAAGCAGCGTACCATTTAACATTAGGTGAATTTGGGCAAGTAATCGGTTTATATTACGGGCAAAAATATTTTGGCGATCAAGCGAAACAAGATGTCCAACATATGGTCCACACAATGATTGATGTGTATAAAGAACGCTTATCAACAAAAGAATGGCTTAGTCCTGCCACTCGTGAAAAAGCGATTGTTAAACTAAATAACATCGGTGTACATGTCGGTTATCCCGATAGAATTCCAGCCGTCTATGATTTATTTATCACCCAAACAGCTGAAGAAGGCGGCACCCTTGTCAGCAACGTCCGGCATTTCTCACGTCTAGCTCGGGAAGCTCGTTTTGCTAAAATAAAACAAGCCGTTGATCGCAACGAATGGAGCATGGCAGCTTGTACCGTCAATGCCTATTATAGTGGCATGATGAATGTCATTGTCTTCCCAGCAGCCATCTTACAACAGCCGTTTTATAGTGTCGAACAATCGGCAAGTGCCAACTATGGCGGTATTGGAGCAGTAATCGCTCATGAGATTTCACATGCGTTTGATAACAATGGCGCTAAGTTTGATGAATTTGGTAATCTGAATAACTGGTGGTCTGAAGAGGATTTAGCACACTTCAATCAATTAGCTGAAGCAATGATTGCCGAATTTGACGGCTTGGAAATTGCTGGTGGCAAAGTTAATGGGAAATTAACCGTCTCTGAAAACATTGCGGATGCAGGCGGATTAAGTTGTGCATTAGAAGCAGCGAAAAAAGAGGCGGACGTTTCATTAGACGATTTCTTTACCAACTGGGCCAAAATCTGGCGTACGAAAGCCAAAGAACAATACCAACAATTACTACTTTCTGTCGATGTGCACGGACCTGCTAAATTACGGGCAAATATTCAATTACAAAATTTAGCAGACTTCCACGAATTTTATGGCATTGAAACAGAAGATGCTATGTATCGTGCACCTGAAAATCGTGTAGAAATTTGGTAAACTAAAAACCATCCGTAGTGGATAGAAGAATTACTCACTCTATCTACTACGGATGGTTGTTTTATTATTCGACAGTTGCGCCTAGACTGCCTTTAAAGTGACGCAATGCCCATTCATGACCTTGCGGATCAAAACTAGCAACGGCCTTTTCAATAATATGGATAGTGTAGCCTAAATTATACGCATCAACTGCTGTATGCAAGACACAAATATCAGTGCATACACCCGTTAAATAAATATCCGTAATCTGACGTTCACGCAAACGAATATCTAAATCGGTACCACTAAATGCCGAATAATGGCGTTTATTCAACCAATAGACATTTTTATCCTCTTGATGCTTCGCGTATAACGGCGCCAAACTACCATATAGTTCCCGTCCAGCAGTGCCCGCTAAATTGTGGGGTGGAAATAATTTATTTTCTGGATGAAAATTATCATCTAGTTCATGTCGATCAATCGCAAAGACCACAAAATCACCATTCTCGATAAAAGCCTTCGTCTGAGCTACTAGCGTTTCTTCAATTACTTGACCAGCTGCACCGGTCGTTAATGCGCCATCTGTTGCAACAAAATCATTGGTATAATCTATCGAAATCAATGCTTTCATATCTTTTCCTCCTATGCTAAAGCCTCCACAAAAGCCAAGACCATCTCTGCTGAACGTTTCCCTGCAACCTCGATAAATTCATCAAATGATTGAGTTGCCTCATGGTCAGCAGTATCACTCATTGCGCGAATCACTAAGAAAGGCACATCAAATTGCATCGCTGTTTGAGCAATTGCCGCCCCTTCCATTTCACAAGCTAAGGCTTCTGGAAAATGTTCCAAAATAGCACGAATTTTCTCAGAATCGGCAATAAACGAATCTCCTGTCACAATCAGACCTTTTTTCACCTGATGCTTGGTTTTTTCAGCAGCTCTTTCGATTGCTTGTATCAACTGAGCATCTGCTTCGTAATACAACGGCATCCCTCCAGGAACTTGTCCATAGGCATAACCAAAACCAGTGGCATCTACGTCGTGGTAAGCTAATTTTTCAGAAATAACTAAATCCCCCACTGCTAGACCAGCACCAATGCCACCTGCTGACCCCGTATTGATAACAGCATCTACCTCATATTGCTGAATTAATAAGCTAGTTGTTAATGAAGATAAGACTTTTCCAATGCCCGATTGAACAACAATTACCTCATGACCGGCATATGTCCCTGAATAAAATGTTGCGCCAGCTTTTTCCCATGTTTGCATATCTGCTAAATTTTCTTTTAAAACAGCAACTTCTTGTGCCATCGCTCCAATAATTCCAATTTTCATTCGTCTACTCCTCTATAAGAAAAAGATCATCATCATCACGACGACAAGCAACAGCCCTACAATCACAATACTTTTAATTAAAAAAGTGTTCATTTCACGAGAACGTTGTTGCTCACTCGTACGTGTTTTTTTCGATGTCTCTTTTTTTAATTCTTTTCGATAATAATTTGTTGGTTGTTTTTCTTTTGTTTTGGCTTTTTTTGTTTCTTGTTCCGTTGATTTTTTTAAAGGAACTTCTTTATTTTTTGGTTTCTTTATAATTTGACGATTGCGCTCTAAAGCGGCTTCTTTTTCATCTTTTCTTTTCCGTAACTCTGATCGTGTCACTAAAGGACGTTTCGCCATCTTATACCCTCCCTTGAGCAATCAACAATTCCCAATACTGAATCGCAAAAATTGTTTTAGCGTCACAGATTGTTTTCTCTTGAATCGCTTGTTTTGCTTCTGTCAATGTCCATTCATAAACTTCTAAAACTTCATCTTCGTCTTGTGCCAATGGATTATCAACTTTTTTTATATTTTTAGCGTAATAGACGTGCAATAATTCATTAGCAAACCCTGGTGATAAATACATAGATGCCAAATGTTCCATGCTCTCAGCACGATAGCCTGTCTCTTCTTCTAATTCTCGTGCGCCTGTTTCTTCTGGATGGCGCCCTTCACCAGGATCAATTTTCCCTGCAGGAATTTCAAAAATAACTTGTTCTAAAGGTTTTCTAAATTGTTTGACTAAAACAATTTTATTTTCATCAGTTAACGCTAACACACCGACTCCTCCTGGATGAAAAACCAGTTCACGTTTCGCTGTTTGGCCATCTGGTAAACGAACTTCATCTAACGCAACATCGATAATTTTCCCGTGAAAAATTTCTTTACGTGTAATTGTTTTTTCTTCAAAATCTTCATAACGAAGCATTGTGTCACCATTCTTTCTTGATTTATTCATTATCACTTAGTTTACCATAGAAAAGATGAGATTTCCTAAGACCTAAGATAGAGTTTTATAAAGAAAATGAAGAAAATTGCGTTATTTTCTCGATAAAATGAGCAGAAAATTAAATTACGAATAGAAAAAGCCTCATAATTCCTCTATAATAAGAATAATAAGCAATTACTGTAGCCGTAAATACGCTAGGAGGAAAGCGATGAAATCCCTTGGAGAACAATTAAAACAATACCGCATAGATAACAATTGGACGCAACAAGAACTAGCCGACAAACTGGCTGTCTCACGTACAATGATTTCTAATTGGGAAAGCGGCAAAAGTTTTCCTGATTTGGACTATTTGGTTTCTCTCAGCCGACTATTTGATGTACCACTTGAAAACTTATTTTCTAAAGATACTTCGGTGGTCAAAAAAATTACTCATGAACAAAAACAAAATCGCTTAAAAGGTTATCTTATTTTAGGATTACTTACCGTTATTTTTTTCTTAATCGGTGGATTGGCTTTAACGTATCAAGGCTCCAATTTTTCACAAATTATGACCGCACATGAGGTTTCTATCACTCAAATTCCACAAGAAAAGCGAGAAGAATGGCTTCCCGTTTCTTTTACAGATACAAAAGAGCAAACAGTTCCTTACCTTTCTACACGAGCTTTATTAGGGATAAAATCAGTGGTTAACGGTTCAGAGACGGCGTCAGTTAGTTTGCGAATTACTCGTCTTTCTGATAATCAAAAAATCGGTGAATATATACTTGAACCAAATGCACAGCAAGCTTTACCAAATTTACAACGCAATGAAAAATATTTAGTCGAAATAAGTAGTGATGCAGAAACTTGTATTTTAAGTTTTATTTCTTAACAAATACATCGGTTGAAATACAAACATTTCTTATAAATTTCCTAAATTCATAAAAATCCACCGCAAGTCGGATACTTTTATTTTCAGTTACATGCTAAAATAAATTTATAACAACAACAAATTTAAAACAGCATGTTGTATCCAATAAATTTAGGAGGAATGAGCAAATGAAACGTTCAACTTGGACTGTTATTGGTCTTGTCACTATCGGTGCAATTGTTTTTGGCACGATGTTATCCGATTACTTCCCTGTGCTTTTACTAATTGGTGGCGTTCTACTGGTTGTGTATGGTTTCAAAGGAAAATCAGCACCCGTTTCAAACAATAGCTTGCCTGTTTTGTCCAAAAAACGGGAACAAACTTATCTGGACAGTGGCATGTCTTATCGTGAGATTGAATTTTTCCGTGAAACATTAAATCAAGCGAAAACAGAAATTGAAAAATTACAAGCCAACATTAGTCAAAATGCTAAATTGAAGGCAATTGATTTACGTCATGATACAATTAGAGCAGCAAAAGCTTTATTTAAAGAATTAGTCAAAGAACCAACTCGTTTAAACGAAGCAAGTCATTTTCTTTATACTCACTTACCAAATATGGTTGATTTAACTGATAAATATTTAGAAATCAATAATCACGAAATTAAAAGTCGTGACACATATGAAAAAATGGAAGAAAGTATCCAAATCATCGATCAAATGGCTTCATTAATCAAACAAGATTACCAAAAATTTGTATCGGATGATTTAGAAGAATTAGATGTAGAGTTATCAATTGCCAAACAAAGTATAAAAAGAGAAAATCAATATAAAGAAGAAGTGAGATAAAAGAAATCTTTTGTCTCATTTCTCTCGAATAAAACAAGGTTTCTATCAAAGGAGGAACTACATATATGACTGACACACCTAAGACAGATGTGACTGATACATTAGAAGATTTATTAAGTGATCCATTTGCACCAAATTTAGACTCATTAACAACTACGCAAAAACAAGAGATTTCATCTTTACAAGAGCAACAAAAAGCACCTAGATTAATTGACCAATTACCAGAAAGCCGTCAACAACAAGCCAAAGAATTAGCGTCAAAAATCGATGCGACTGACCAACAAGCCGTAATTACTTATGGTGCCGCTGCTCAAACAAAGTTAAGCGATTTCTCTCAATCAATGTTAAATCATGTGCAAGCGGCTGATATTGGTCCAGTGGGTGATTCATTGACAGAATTAATGTATCGTTTACAAGAAGCCAATCCTGATGATTTACGTGCTGGTGAAGGTAGTATCTTTAAGCGTATGTTTGGTAAAGTTAAACAATCTATCTTTGAAATTACTGCAAAATATCAAAAAATCGGTGCCCAAATTGATAAAGTTGCGGTGAAGTTAGACAAAGAAAAAGAAGGTTTGTTAAAAGATAATTTAATGCTGGAACAACTTTATAATAAAAATAAAGATTATTTCGATGCTTTAAACATCTACATCGCAGCCGGTGAATTAAAAATGGAAGAATTACAAACAACTATCATTCCTGAAGCCTTAGAAAAAGCTCGTCAAACTGGCGATCAAATGGATGTGCAAATTGCGAATGATTATTCACAATTTTTAGATCGTTTAGACAAACGAACACATGATTTACGTTTAGCACGTCAAATTACCATTCAACAAGCACCACAAATTCGCTTGATTCAAAATACAAACCAAGCATTAGCAGAAAAAATCCACGCATCAATTAATACAGCAATTCCTTTATGGAAAAACCAAGTAGTAATTGCTTTAACTTTATTACGTCAAAAAGATGCCGCTACTGCGCAACGTCAAGTTTCTGAAACAACGAATGATTTATTGCGTAAAAACTCAGAAATGTTGAAAGTTTCTGCCATTGAAACTGCTCGTGAAAACGAACGTGGCATTGTTGATATTGAAACCTTACAACAAACACAAAATGATCTAGTAGAAACTATTCAAGAAACCTTGCGTATTCAACAAGAAGGAAAAGAAAAACGCCGTAATGCCGAAGTTGAATTAGGGATGATGGAAGAAGATTTAAAACAACGTCTATTAGAAATTACATCTGGCAATCAAAATTAATTTTTTGAACCAATTACTTAAATAGTAGTTGGTTCTTTTTTAGCTTCTAAAAAAAGAACGTTCTAAAAATATACGACAAGATAAAACCTGTAATCAGTCCAGCAATGGCAATCAAGATGTTTTTGGTTCGCTTTTTCATATCGCTCCTCCTTTTCGCTACTTCTAGTGTAACACAGATAAATTTCTGCCTGCTAAAACAAAAAAACTGTTGGCACCTTTAACGTGCCAGCAGTCTTATTTTTTATTTAAGTGACTATGTTGATACCCATACACAAAATAAATAAGTAATCCTAAAGCAATCGTAATTCCAAAAACAATCCATGTGACTGCACTAAAACGTGTCATTAAAAAAACACAGGAAATCACTGATATAATCGGTAATAAGGGTACAAAAGGGACTTGAAATTCTCCTTTTTTTGGCGAACCTAGTTGTTTACGTAAGCGTAAAATCCCTAAAGACATCATCACCAAACACGCTAATGCGCTAATATTTGTTAACTCTGCCAAAATCGTCAAGGGAAAAGCTGCCGCAAAGAATAAAGCAATTCCGCCTGCTACATAGGTGGCATTTTTAGGTGTTCGACGTTTTTCATCAATCTTTTGTAAAAAGCTAGGTAACAAACCATCTTTGCTGATTGCATAAATCAAACGTGCTAACGAATACAACATCGAAATAGTTACGGTTAATAAGGTTAAAATTGCTCCCACAGAAATAATGGAACCAACCACTCCTTGATTAACATAACGCATCGCAAATGCAACAGGATCACCAATTCCTAATTGTTCAAACGGCACGATTCCGGTTAAAATCATGGTTACGGTGATATACAGCAATGTCGCAATCACAATTGCCCCAATAATCCCTTTAGGAATATCTTTTTGAGGATTTTTTACTTCTTCTGCAGCCATTGAAATGGCATCAAATCCTAAGAAAGCAAAAAATACCAAAGCGGCACCATCCATTATCCCTTTCATTCCATTGGGCATAAAAGGTTGCCAATTAGTAGGATCCACGTAGAAAACACCTACTACAATAAATAAAATGATGATGCCAAATTTCACCCAAACCATCAAATTATTTAATCGTAAGGCTTTTTTCGCTTCCTGAGTTACCCACAAGGTGATAAAGACGACGACTAATGCAGCAATCAAATCAATATAGGTGCCTTCTTGGGGATTGTAGCTGGCAGTTAACGCTTTTGGCAACGAAAGGTTAATACTTCCCAAAAAGCCTTGCAAATAACCAGACCAGCCTGACGCAACCGATGACACAGCTAACATGTATTCGCAAATTAAAAACCAACCTGCCATCCAGGCACTTAATTCTCCAAAAACGACATACATGTAGCCGTATGGTCCACCAGAAATGGGAACTCGTGAGGCAAATTCAGCAAAACATAAACCACTTAATATCACAACGATCGCAGCAACAATAAATGAAACACTTAATGCAGGTCCTGCGTAATTGGCTGACGCTTGTCCTGTTACTACAAAAATGCCGGTACCAATGACTGCGCCAATCCCAAGCATAATCAAATCTTTTAGCGTTAGCTCTTTCGTTAAATAGCTTACGACCTGTTTATTCACTGACTTTTTTCTAAATATCTTCATGTGTCCTCCATCTGTTAAGTTCTTATTACGCTGCCTTTAAATAACCTAACAATAATCCGCCAATGATGACCATGAAACAACCCAGAATCACATAACGGAACTCCTTCTTCGTTTTACTTTCTCCTAAAATAAAAATACCGCCTAATGTCGAGATGATAATTCCCATTTGTGATAAAGAGAAGCCAATTGCTAAACCGATTTGTTGGACGGTCATCAACATACAAATATTACCGATACCCCATAGTAACCCTGAAGCCATATTTTTCCACACGAAAGAATCAATAGTTACTTTTTTAAAGGCAAACATACTGGCACCAACTATCATCCCCATACTTTGAGGGAGAATAATTGCCAATGGATCTAATTCTGCCCACGTAATGATAATCGTGTAGGCACCATATCCAATTGTTGAAAAAATTAAGGCTCTAAATCCTTTACCAAAATCATAGAAACGACCGGTTTTTTCTTTTTCATCATCTTGGCGAGCAGTTAAATACGCACCAAACACTAAGAAGAATAACGCTAAGATTCCAATCGTAAAATCACGGGTTTGTGTCCACTCATGGAAAAAGACAGCTCCTGCTAAAGTGTTCAATGCAAGCTGCATCCCAGTTGACATAGGTAATCCCACCGATACCCCCATGTATTTCATGCCATGGAATTGTCCATTTTGTCCAACAGACCAAAATAGTCCAGATAAGAATCCTATCAAACAAATCCACGGGGTGATGGTTGGTTGTAAAGTAATAAATAATACGAGAGAAAATAGAAACGCACCGATCGTCATTCCTAATGTTTGTTGATTGGCATCGCCACCAATTTTCCCACTAACTAGCCCAATACTTCCCCAAGCAAGCATTGGTACTAACGCAATTAAAATAGTCATATGAACTCCATTCTGTTAAAAATTAATAAAAATACCGTATTAGTCTAACAATGAATGCCTGATTATGACAAGAGTAACATGTGTTATATGAGAGAACTTTTAGCGTTCTTCTTCATAATAACTTAGCATAGGGAAAAATAAGATCATCTTGGTGCCGATACCCACTACAGATTCTGCGGTTAACTCCACTCCTAGTTGCTTCGCTAAATTTTTAGCCAAATATAATCCAAGTCCAGTTGAATGCGTCTGCGCGTTTCGACCATTTTGTCCAGTAAAACCTTTATCGAAAATTCGCCGCATATCTTCTTCTGGAATACCGATGCCGCTATCTTCAATTTCCAATTGCACCCCTTCGCGTTTCTTTTGCAAATGAATCGTAATGGTGCCATTTTCCAATGTATATTTAATTGCATTACTCAATAGCTGGCGAAAAATAAAACTAATCCATTTTGGGTCAGTCAATACCTGCTGATCCTCGCCTTCTACAGTGAAACGAATATTTTTTTGAATAAAATAATTGGCTTGACTCCGTAAGACAGGTTGAATTATTTGTTTAAGGGATGTTTCTTGAATTAAATAATCCTTCGTAAAACTATCCAAACGAGCGACATAAAGAACTTGGTCAACATATTCATCAATGCGATGCAATTCATTTTCTAATGCAATGTATTTATTATCATCAATATCAAATTCAATCGAGCGTAATAATAACTGACTAGCTGCTAACGGTACCTTGATTTCATGGACCCATGAATCAATATAATCTTTTTGTTCGTCTTGGTTGGTGACTACCTGTTGCATATTCTCTTGATGTTCACGAATGACTTGGTTAATAAATTCTTGTTCTAAACGCTCTTCTTTACTTCTGGCAGTTGAAAGATATTTTTGCAACACACTATCGCCTTTGTGAAAGGAAAGCTCTTGCCACCAACGTCGCTTCGATAAATAATGAACAGCTAACATAATGCCTAAAACCACACTTTGCATTAAAATTAAATACCAAAATGTCCCTGTACTTAGCTGCACACCAGGTGATAGCCAAATAACAAACATGGTTAGCACCACAAAAAGAAACCAGCCGATAAATACCCACCACTGATCTTTTAAATAGTTAAAAATATTCATCGCTCACCTCACGGAATAATATAGCCTTGACCAACCTTCGTCTCAATATATCCTTCGACTCCTGCTTGTTCGATTTTACGACGCAATCGATTGATATTCACCGTTAACGTATTATCATCCACGAAGCGTTCATCGTCCCATAGTGCGCGTAATAATTTCTCGCGACTCAAAATTTTCCCATGATTTTTCATTAAGATATACAATAAACGATATTCATTTTTACTTAAATCAATCACTTCCCCATTTACGTCAACACTACCGTTATCCACATTTAATACTAAACCATTGTGACTAATTGTCTCGCTATTGTTTTCAACATAATTATATGATCGACGCAACAATGCATTAATTTTGGCAACCAACACATCGAGTTCGAATGGTTTAGTAATAAAATCGTCCGCTCCCATATTCATCGCCATAATCATATCCATATTGGTATTTCGACTTGAAATAAAAATAATTGGAACTTTTGAGATCTCACGAATTTTTTGACACCAATAATATCCGTCAAACACTGGTAAATTAATATCCAATAAAATCAATTGAGGGTCTTCGGTTTTAAAATCCAACAAAACTTGATGAAAATCAGTCGTCCCAAATGTTTCAAATTGCCATTTTTCTAATTCTTCCATAATTAACTGACGAATCACTGCTTCGTCTTCTACAATCATAATTTTTGCCATGTTCGTGCCTCCTTGTCTTCTTTACTGTACCAAATTTCTAGTATTTAGACCATTGATAATCCATACAAAAAAGCCAAGAATTCTATTTCTAAAATTCTTGACTTTTTATTTAAATAAGTGGCAATAATTTTTCTTGATTAACCTCTTCATAAGCCTTTAAAAATTGATGAATTTCACGTAAGACACTTGGAATAATGCCAGCTTCATCATTTTCTACTTGTAAAACTAAGAGTGGTTCATGCAAGCTCATACGCAATAAGAACCAACCAGATCCAAAATCATCTGATAATTTAAAGCGAATACCTTCATCGTTTTCAGGGTCAACCGTCCAACCAGCAACTTGATGGTTAGCAAGATCTTGAATCACTGCTTCGCCTAGTTTACGATATTCATCGGCTTCCAATTTAAAACGTACTTCTTGTGCCTCGGCAGGTTGTTTTAAATCAGCAATTAAACCTTCCAATGTTTGATTTTCAGCTTGTAATTGTGGCAATAACATTAGAATTTTGGCAATCACATAGGCACCGTCATCTAAGAAATAATTTTCTTTAAAGGCCGCATGACCACTGGTTTCGATCGCTAGTTGAGAATCGATTCCGGCTTCATTTAACTGAATCGCTTTGTTAATGACATTCCTATACCCTGAAATGTAACGAACCTGTTTCCCATTTAGGGCTTCAATAAAGGCCTTTAAATGGTCTGTGGTTGGCGAATTGGTTACAATACTTGTTCCAGGATGTTCAGCTAACACAATTCGGCTCAAGACAGCAATTAAATTATTTCGATTTAACACATCTCCCGTTTTAGTAACAACTGCTGAACGATCGACATCCGTATCAAAAATAACACCTAAATCGGCTTGATTTGCTAAAACAGCTGCTTGAATACTTGCCATCGCCTCTTTGTTATCTGGATTGGGAATATGGTTAGGAAAATTCCCATCTGGTTCCAAAAATTGCGAACCAGTTGTGTCTGCTCCCAATGGTGCTAACACTTGATCTGCAAAGAAACCGCCAGCGCCATTTCCAGCATCTACAATAATGTTTAATCCTTTTAATGGTTCTTGCGGTGCGCCCTCAATTCCTTGACGAATTTTTTGAACTAAATCGTTGGCATACGGTGTTAAAATGTCGGCTTGGCGCACACTGCCTTTTTCGGCGTTAATTTCATCGGTATGACTTAAAATAAATTGAATATCTTCTTTTTCAGCGCCACCTTGGCGACTAAATATTTTGACACCATTAAAGTAATAAGGTAAGTGACTCGCTGTCAGCATGACACCTGCATGACAAGCAAATTCTGGAAATTGTGTACTCATAAACATTGCGGGAGTTGTCGCTAAATTAAAATCAATTACATCCACTCCTTGACGAGTCAGCGCATCAATTAAGGCTGTTTTTAGACTGGCTCCACTTAAACGACTGTCTTGCCCAATTCCAACAACAAGCGGTGTCTCATCTACTTTGGTACGTAACCAATGAATCAAACCTGAAGCAATTTTTTCCATCGCAGCTGGTGTTAAATTAGCTGGATACTCTTCGGTCGCAATCGCAATACCGCGAATGTCTGAACCATTTTGCAATTTTTCTAATGCTGTCATGTGTTTTCCCCCTTCAATCATGTTGCGCTTTCATTATAACAAAAAAAATCGCATCTATCGCGCTTTTTAGGTATTTTTTACTAAAAAGTTTGATAGATGCTTTTTTTAATTAGTATGAATCAAATCATATTGCGATTGATATAAATGATGATATTTGCCTTTTAGAGTCATCAATTCATCATGCGTTCCTGCTTCAACAATTTGTCCTTGATCTACATAAAAGATCTGAGAACTATTTTTAATTGTTGATAGTCGGTGAGCGATAATAAATGATGTCCGACCTTTTAATAATTCCTGCAACCCTTTTTGCAAAAGCTCTTCTGTTTTTGTATCAATGCTAGATGTTGCTTCATCTAAAATCAAGATTTTAGGATCTGCCAATAATGCACGTGCAAAAGAAATCAATTGACGTTGTCCTGCAGAAAGGGTGCTTCCTCTTTCTTCCACGACCGTTTGATAGCCATCTTTTAATTCTGAAATAAAGTCATGCGCACGTACAATTTTTGCTGCTGCAATGATCTCCTCTTCAGTTGCATCTAATTTTCCATAGCGAATATTTTCTAAAATCGTGCCACTGAAAACAAACGTATCCTGCAGCATCACACCCATTTGCGTTCTTAGAGAATGTAAGGTCACCTCTCTGACATCATAACCATCCACCTTGACGCTTCCTTCATTAACATCATAAAAACGACTCAATAGATTGATAATCGTGGTTTTCCCTGCTCCAGTTGGCCCCACTAATGCAATGGATTGCCCTGGATTAATATGAAACGACACATGATTTAAAATATTTTTGCCTTCTTCATAACGGAAAGTCACTTCATCAAAATCAACTTGTCCTTTAATCGATGGTAAAAGTTTCGCATCTGGCGCATCTTGAATATCCGGTACTTCATCCATTGTCTCAAAAATTCGTTCTAAATAAGCTGTTGCGGTTACTAAAGAGTTGTAAAAGTTCCCAATACTAATAACCGGATTCCAAAAATTATTAATATAACCAATAAACGCAATCAATGTCCCCGTTGAGACATCCACGCCCATTTGACGAATCCCTAAAAAATAAATCAAACAAGTGGTTAATACAGAGATATTTTGAACACCTGGCCATAATAAAAATTGGATTTTGACAGCGTGCATCCACGAGGTTCGAAATTCTTCACTGACTTCATTAAAAACTTCATAATTCTTTTTCTCACGTGCAAAAGATTGGGTAATTTTAATACCAGCAATACTTTCATGAATGTAGGCATTCAGATTGGATTGCTTATTACTCAACGCTTGATAAGCTTTTCGTTGCTGACTCGTAACTACCATCACCAAAACAAACAAGACTGGCAACAGCGCTAGACTGTATAAAGTTAATTTGACATCGATAAAAAACATAAAAATCAATGTAATAATCACACTAAAAATATCTGAAATTAAATTAATGAGACCGTTACTTAACAAATCACTTAATGTATTGATATAGTTGACCACGCGAATCAAAATTTTCCCGTGTGGACGATTATCAAAGTATGAAAACGGCAAGCGTTGCAAATGTTCAAAAATTGAAGAACGCATATCTTTTAAAATATCTTGACCGATTTCGGTAATCGCCAAAATTCGGTATTTCATACACCAGGCAATCACAACCAACGAGACTAAAAAGATTGCGCCTAACCCTAATAATAATTGAACGTTCCTTTGGGGAATGACATCGTCAATCGCAATTTTAGTGAAATAAGGTCCTAACATTCCAGCCGTATTTGCTAAAATAATGACAAATAGGACTTTAAAAATTGCTGTTTGATAAGGTTTGATATACCCTCCTAGTCGCTTATAATGCGACCAGTTAAATTCGCGGGTTAATTCCTCATCCACATCAAATTTATTTCGTGCCATCTATTCCACCTCCCCATCAACTAAACCCAGTTGTTTCTGATAAACATCATAATAAAAACCTTTTTTCGCAACCAGTTCTTGATGTGTTCCGGCTTCGATAACTCGTCCTTTTTCCATCATTAAAATCAAATTGGCTTCACGAACAGACGAAATCCGGTGAGCAATAATAAAGGTCGTTTTCGCATCCGTTAATGCAGTTAATTCTTTTTGAATTTTAGACTCTGTTTCCATATCCACCGCAGATGTTGTATCATCCAAAATCAAAATTGCTGGATCTTTCGCTAACGCTCGCGCTAGAGAAATCCGTTGTTTTTGCCCACCTGATAAACCAACACCACGTTCGCCGACAATCGTTTCATATCCTTCTGGCATTCGGCTGATAAAATGATGAGCATCAGCAATTTCAGCGACTCGTTGGATATAAGCTTCATCCGCATAAGGATTACCAAAAGCAATATTATCTTCAATCGTATCCGAAAATAAAAAGACATCTTGCATAACCATCGAAATATTTTCGCGTAATTGTCGGACTGGATAACTTTTCGCATCTTTCCCATCAATCAATACACGGCCATTAGTTGGATCATAAAACCGTGCCACTAAATTGACTAACGTTGTTTTACCTGAGCCGGTTTCACCTAAAATTCCTAAGGTTTGACCAGGGGCAATTTTAAATGAGACATCTTCTAAGACGTTACTATTTGGATCATCTGAGAAATGGAAAGAGACATGGTCGAATTCCACATATCCTTGAATAGTTACCTCATCTTCGCCTTCCACTGGAATGGTTGCTTGAGTATTCATCATTTGACGAATCTTAATACATGATGCAGAAAAACGTTGCACATCATTAATCAACCAGCCACTCATGCGCATAGGTTGATTGAGCATCCATAAAAAACCGTTAAAGGTAATCAGATTCCCTAGTGACATCTCCCCTTGAATGACAAACCAACCACCCAAAATCAAGGTCGTTAAATTTAAACTGCCTGCGAGCATATCCAACCAAGGTAAATATTTTGCCGATACTTTAGCAGATTCCATGTTTTTTTGTTTATAATCTTCATTGTAAGCATGGAATTTTTCAATTTCATAAGGCTCTCTAGCAAATGCTTTAACGACACGGTTCCCACCAATATTTTCTTCTACCATCGAATTCAAACGAGAAAAACTTTCACGAATTTCAAAGAAGACTGGATGCGCTTCTTTTGACATTTTCATCGTTAAGAAATAAATAATTGGCGTAATCACCACTAATGCAACCATTAAAGGAAAATTAATGGTTCCCATCATAATGATAGCTGTCGCAAACCATAACACACATTCAATAATGTTATAAGACACCCACGAAACAAAATGACGAATAGCATCCGTATCTCCAGTCATTCGTGCCATAATATCGCCTACACGTGTATGGTTAAAAAAGTCAAAATCTAATTCTTGTAGCTTTTTATACATATCTTTCCGTAATTGAAACAATACATTTTGACCAATACGCTCAAAAATCATTTGATACGCATAACGAACAATGGTCCTAAAAAGTGTAATCCCAATCATCACGCCTAGTAGCGGCAACAATAATTGACCTTTTCCTTGTTCAATAACTTGATCGACCAGCATCCCTGAAACAACTGGATTTACGATAATTAAAATGGAATTCACGACCACAAAAATAAGAGCTATAAGCAGACGAACTTTATAAACTTTGGCGTAATTCCAAATCCATTGGAAATTATTCATAGACATCCCTCCAAACTGTCCTTTGTATTCACTATCATACCGTTATAATTTTCAATTAGAATGGAATATTCTAGTTAGAAAGATGGAGATTTTTGCCATATTTAAAATAGGTATTTTCTGCTTTTCATTAATCAAGTTGTTATTTTACGCTATAATAAAAAAAAGAGGTGAGTGAATGGACATCCAAGAGTTTAATCCAAAAATTTATTATGCATTTGATGTGTGGAATCCTGAAAACAATGCCAACGGGAAACACCATCATGATTTTTTCGAAATTTCTATTATTTTAGAAGGTGAAGCATCTTATTTTTTTAACCAGCAGTGGCAAACCGTACGAGGTGGCGATATTTTATTATTTAATCCAGGCGTTGAACATGCCGAACGTCAACTGCCTAAAACTTATTCGCATCAACTGCATATCGGGATTGGTAGCTTCGAATTGGAAGGGCTTTCCGAAAATGCTTTTCCCAATCAAGAAATTATTTTAACTAGTCAAGAAGACCAAATTAAAGTCTTTGACAAAGCCTGGCAACTAATCAACGAATTCGGTCACCATAATATCAACTTGATTTGTAAAGGATTGATCTACGAAATGATGGGGTTGATTTTACGTTGTTTAGAACAAAATGAACAAACTGAGCCTTCTATTTTAAGTAAAAACGAACGACTCAAACAAGCGGTTCAACTGATTATTACGTACATTGAAAATAACTATGCCCAAGAAATTACAATTGAACAATTAGCAACAACTCATTATGTCAGTCCAACCTATTTATCTAAAATTTTTAAAGAAGTGACCGGCGTTTCGCCGATTAATTATTTAATTTTGATTCGTTTACAACAAGCACGACAACTTTTAATGACAGAAGAATATCCAATCAAAGAGATTGCTCGTGCCGTGGGTTATGAAGATGCCTACCATTTTAGCAAATCCTTCAAAAAGCAATACGGTGTTTCGCCCTCTGCCTTACGCCAAAAAAATTCGCAGGAAATGCCTCGATAACACATTTCCTGCGAATTTTTATTTCATTCTCTTTAAGGAATCAATTACATTTTCCATCGCTTGTGCAGCTTCTTCTGGTAAACGGTTGAAGTCATTTTGCTTTAATATGAAATCAAGTCGGTTTTGCATTCTTGCTTGCACTTTTTCCAAATAAGTCACCTGGGTAAAATCAACGACAAAATCATCTAAAGGTAAATAACTTAATCCGTCAATTGAATCAAATGGTACAAAAGCGTCGGGTTGTTCAATAATTGTTTCAATACTTGCCAACGTTACCTTTGCGGGAATATTTTTGCCATTAAACGCATCTGTATTTAAGATATAACAATCTGTCGCTTGCTTTTGAAATAACTCACGAAAATTTTGATAATCTTCACCTAAAGGATAACTACGGAAAGGATTAGCATATGGTTCAATAACTAGCGCCTCCAAGTCAACCTCTCCGACTAAATTTTCTGCTGTACTTCGTTTGGTTGCTAATGTTAACCCAAATACAGCTGCCAAAACTGGATCGTC